>JAIYBR010000298.1 GCA_027488435.1 Flavobacteriales bacterium | reverse complement strand
GAGAAAGACCGACTCATTGCAGAAGCGCGCTTTCTGCGTGGGTTCTGCCATTGGTCAGCCGTAAAACTTTGGGCTCAACCTTATGGCTGGACAGCGGGAAACACGCATGCCGGAGTTCCCATTCGCGATGAAGCGGCTGCTGACCCACTCTTGCGCAACACCGTGCAGGAGGTCTACAACTTCGTACAGGAAGATCTGGAGTTTGCCTACAACAACCTTCCGCTGAGTAATGGCATCTATGCCGATAAAATGTCGGCTGCTGGTGTGCTGGCGACTTTTCATTTCTTGAAACAGGAATGGGCAAAAGCGATTCAATTCAGCTCTGAAGTAATCGATTCGCAAGAGTTCATATTTATGCAAGACTCCCTCAATCGATTCCCGGCTATTTCACAGAGCCAAAACATGACGAGCGAATTTGTTTTTGGAACCGTATCAACCCAGCTATCGGCAGTGAATATTGATCGTCGTTGCGGTTCATTCGTCAACAACTACCAAATCAACAACGGCCTTGCAGAGTTGATGGTTAGCCAGGAGTTCCAGGATCTAATCAATCAAAACCAGGCAGACAAGCGTAAAGCCGCGTGGTTTGAATTTGCCAATGGACGCGCCTTTGCAAAAAAGTTCTTCTTAAATCAGAACTATAGTGTTCCTATTATTCACCTTACCGAGCTTCATCTCGTTCGTGCAGAAGCCATAGCTGAAAATGGTGGTGATCTGAGCATTGCTCGCGATGACCTTAACTTAATTCTGAACAGAGCATTTGAACCTGGGACCAACGAAATTACGCCTGCGGCTTCTGCACAAGACATTATTGAAGCAGCGCGCCGTCAATACCGCATCGAATTGTTTGGCGAAGGCAAATACACCGAGCAATTGCGCCGCTATGGTGTTATGGGTGAAAACATTTTAATTCGCAATGCGCCATATGATTGCCCGGGAATGGCTATTCAATTCCCTAACGCAGAATCGACTGTAATTGGCTTCGAACTCAATCCCGAAGGAGGTTGCAATTAAACGGACTTAACCAGAAGAAAACAAGATGAAAAAAACACTCATACTCATTAGCTGTATAGCAATCGGATTTGCTTCCTGCAAGCCCGAAGTAAAGGGAGAGCTCGGAGAAGTACCAAGCAAAATGGAAGGTATTCGTGGCACATGGGAAGTAAGCGGATTTAAGCAACAGGATCCGAACAATGCCATTCGAGAAGAGCGCGACCTAAGTGAATTCTACGTTATCGACGGGCAGGCACCCGCTCGTCTTAGCTTCAATACTGACTCTATGAAATTCTCGGTCACTCCGGGCCCGGGTAAAAACTTTTTCGGAACAGGAGGAAACTGGGCATTCGACAACAATGAATATCCTACCAAGATGTTCTTGTATACGCCTGCCGATACGATCGAAGCACTACTCGGCAGCGCAGTGCGTCCATCAGACAACAAACTGGAAATTCAATTTGAAAGCTCATGCACACAAGCGGACGGCAGCAAATTGATTACCTCTGTGTACACCCTCATCTTCAACCGCGCAAACTAATACACATGAAAAAAGCGACCCTTCTTCTACTTTCAATTGTCCTTAGCCAGTTGAGCGTATCAGGTCAAAAAGCCTATATAAATCCTTCCCCAACGGGTAAGAATGATACCATTACTTTGTTCATCAACGTGGCTATTGCAGGTGGTGCTTTGAGTGAAATGCTCGACGCCCATCCCGATGAAACCGTCTACCTCTGGGGTTGGGAGCCGCGCGAACCCCGAGTTGGAAATGGCCAATGGGCCAGCTCGAATGATGCGCTGGCCATGACTCGTGTTTCGCCTAATGAAAAAATCTATAGCATTCGTTTTCTTCCGACTGATTTCTATAACGTAGATGCCACTGAGTTTTTTCTCGATGGAATAAAATGCCTAGCCAAACTCAAGGATGGTTACACCTATCAAGGAGATTTCGGCGGACGCGAAGCAAAAACCGATGACCTTGCCGTTAGTGTTGTACCCAAGCTTTGCAACGAGCTTTTTTGTGTATTCCCTGAATTATGCAAGGCCGATGACTACTTCGCTATCACTTACGACAATAAGCTGGAGACACGTGCAGGCCTGCAGAACATGGGCCCCGACGAATGTTATCTATACCTCCGTGCCGACCCGGGTAATAGCCCTTTTGTTCTATTCCCTTATGCCCCATCTAATCAGGTTGTAAATACTCCAGAACTCAAGATGAAGTATCTCGGTGATGGTAAATTCAGATTAACTATCCTGCCAACAGAATTCTTCAAAGAAGCAGGAGTGATACCTGACGGTTTTAATTTCCAAAAACTGCATTATTATATAATGAGACCCGGATACAATTATCCCGGACCTCCTCCATCACAGGCGTTCACGTTTTTGGAATGTCTCGACTAAGGTGTCGTATGTGAGTATTAATGGGTGATTTTCATTCGGAATAATTGCCCATTTTGATCTATTTGCAAAACATAGCATCCGGAAGGAATGGATGATGTTTCAATATCAAATTGTAAGCTGCCATCAGAGTTGCCGCTTACAATTTCTTTTCCGGTCAAGTCATAGACGCTCCAAGTACAACTACCCGAACATCCCGACACTACCCAGCGCTCATCGGCCGGATTGGGATAAACCGTGAAATCGGATCTAGTTTGCTCTTCTGTTGTAACCGAAGCGCAAGGAAGCTGATTGATTAATTGCCAGATGTCATCAATCATAAGAATGGGCACATCTAGTTGCTCGGGGTTCTCGCCCATGCGGATCCAAACCAATTGCTGAGACGGCACCACGCAAATGAATTGTCCGTCTCTGCCAATGGCCGCATACATATCGAGTGGAGCATTAGGAGCATAATTACCCGGAAAAACAAATTGTGATTCCGGCAACATAAACGACTCGGTGTTATTCAACCATGTCAAGTATCCGTAGGCATCATTGATCGACTGCGATGCGTGCGTCATTTCATAGAAGTATTCGGGGTCCGGCAATAAATAGTTTCCATTCCAAACACCTTCAGCGAGCAATAGCAGGCCGAAACGAGCCATCGAACGCGCATTCGAGAAGTATACGTTATTGTAGTCTACATTCAACCAAAGACCTTGCATACCAGTTGGCTGGGCAACTTGCTGCGAGCACCAAGCGTTGAGCGACATTCCTGTTGTCACCTCCATCACGCTGTCGAGCAACGTGTAGGGGCCGTTATGATATGCCCAGCGTGTATCGGGTTCTGCCAGATAATTCAGACATGTGTCGAGCGTGCAGTAATGATCAGATACTCCATCGTCGAGGCCTGTTGTCATGCACAACTGATTGCGAATGGTAATCGCTTGCTCCTGCTCTGCTGTGCAGTTCGACCAGCCCTGCCCCAGGTGCATTGACGTTGGATCGAGAATACTGAAAAATCCTTGAAACTGCGCCTGCCCCACCATGAATGCCGTGAGTGTTTTTCCGGCCGATGCCCAATACCAGTTTGACGCAGCGCTGTGGCCATTGAAATAAGACTCCAAAACAATCTTCCCATCCTTGAGCAATACAAAAGCTTTGGACTGATTGTCCTCCAGGAAACTCATCAGGCTATCTATGCGTTCATTGCACCAACCCAACTCTTGCGGATCAAGTGTTGACCAATTCCCTGCACTAGGGGGAAAATAAAGGGGTTGCGCATATGACTCAACTGCGGTGAAAAAAACGATGACCAACAGTGTAACGAATTCCCGCTTCATTTTTCTCATAATGCTATGACGTAAGAATACCAGAAAGTTTAATCGGAGAAACCAACAATAATTAAAATAACCAATCTATGAAAGGACCTTATCGTTGAGGTGCTCCGAAATGGGCCCCCAGAAATCACGCTTCCACACTTCGGTAAGCCAACCGCTTGCCTCTTCCGGCACACCTGTTTGATTGAAGCTTATGCGTGAACCCGTTTCTGTAGTTTCAAAATCCATAATCACAATGCTATACAGCCCCTTCGGAAAATCATCATGACGCCAAGCCTGCACGATGCGGTTATTGTCGCTCAGATGAAGCATATATCCATGGCACCGATTATTCCATGCATGGAAAGCTCCGCCCTCGTGTAACTCAATAGCGGCTGTCATGCCGGTAAGCTTACTAAGCAAGTCCGCACTAATCAAAACCTGAAAGGCTTCTGAAACGGCGCATTCCAATTCAATAACTTGAAAAATATTATCGGTTTTAATCTTCATGAGGCGAAAGGTTTAGAGGCCAAATTTATTGAGAAATTGAACCTTACCTCTCTGATAAGGTTGAAAAAAGCCATCATGAAAACATGTATCAGGAATAGTGCTGACGTAATACCTGCTGCAATTTTCGCGTGTATTCATCACGCATCCATTGCAAGTAATTTTCTGTGCTTCTGCTGATGCAGTAGCTGTAGTGCTTTACCCTGCTCTTAATGTCGGGCTCGAGCATTTTAAGCAACTCTAAGGCAGACTCATGGTCGACCGAATTCTCCTTAATAATTGAGGCATGCTGTTGAATCGATTTTTCGAGCACATCCTTAGCCTTTGCCCCCATGCGCATCAGTCGCGAGTATTCCTCTCGAATATCAAAATCAATTACGGCTGAGTTCTTAAAGAACTCTCTCACTTCGCTTGGCATCTCATACACCATCTCCTTCTCCATCTGCTCGTCGCTCACGATTGCCTCAATGTAGGCGTCTGGATTACGAAAAATATCCTGCCAGTCTATGTCCGATTCCCACAGCCCAAATCGACGTGCGTTGTTGCCCAAATCAATAACGGTGAAATCCGTTTTGCCTGGAATTACCCGTGACCCGCGACCAATCATTTGGTGATAGAGGGTCAATGACTTAGTAGCGCGATTGAGTATAATAGTTTCTACTGTAGGTTCATCAAATCCTGTTGTAAGAATGGATACAGAGCTCAAAACAGCATTGGGCTTTGTTCTGAACCAATGCAAAATATCCTTACGCTCTGCTTCACTATGCGTGTTGTCGAGGTGGCGCACTTCATAGCCCGCCTCCTTGAACATTTGATATACGATCTTACTCGTGTTGATACCATTGTTGAAGATCAATGTCTTGGTGCCCTTTGCCTTTTGCTCGTAGGCGTAAAGCAATTTCTCCTGCATGAAAAAATTACCATAGAGTTTTTCGGAACTGCTCACCGTGTAATCGCCATTGATACCAATCTTAAGCGAATGCAAACTCACGTCGTAACTATAGGTCGTTGCTTTCGAAAGAAATCCCTTTTTAATCAGGCTCGGAATACTTTCACCCACAATCAACTCACTATAATTTTCATACAAAGGCAACTCTACATTACTCGAAAGCGGCGTTGCGGTTACACCGAGAATAACCTGATTCTCGAACCACTTAAACAACTTGCGAAATGAATTGTAATGCGCTTCATCGACAATCACCAAGCCCAGGTTTTCGAAATCCATTTTATCGTCGCGAAGACGATTGTTGAGTGTTTCAACCATGGCCACAAAGCACATATACTGTTCCTCATCGGGCAAGTCCTTCACCTTGCTCACGATGATTTTATTCTTCACCTTAATATCCGACAAGTGCTTCGACGTTTGTCCAAGCAATTCGATGCGATGCGTAAGAATGAGGACTTTCTTGCCTGTTTCCTTAATATACCTTCTGGCAATTTCCGAGAATATGACTGTCTTTCCTCCACCGGTTGGCAATTGAAAACAAAGGTTGTATTTCTCGGGATACTCCTTTAATCGACCAAAAATCTTCTCCAACGAGTCGGCCTGATAATCGTATAGTTTTTTCCCCTCGTTGATGTCAAGGATCTCAATAGGCTCTAGTGGCTCGATGGTCATAAAAGATGGCAGTTACAAAAAAAAATCGGGCAAAGATAGTCAGCGCTGTGGGGTATTCTTAAAATCCTACCGTGCATTGTTTCCACATTCTGTTAAAAACACACCGTTTAATCGAAGCCCGAGTTTGATGAACAGCCGAGTATTGCTTATCGCATTGCTACCAGATGAATTGCCTATTATTTTCGCTGTATGTATTCCGTCATCGCCATAGTTGCAGCCGCATTGGGTGGTGCGTTCCTGAGTTTTTTCTGTGGCTTTGGTTTGGGAACCATTCTCCTTCCGGCATTCATGATTTTTTTCCCGGCTCCGGCAGCCATTGCTGCTACTGCCGTGGTGCACATGGCCAACAATGTGTTTAAGCTTTTTCTGGTAGGAAAACATGCTCACTGGCCCACGGTACGCCGATTTGGCATTACTTCCGTTGCAGGAGCCATTGTAGGTGCATGGGCGCTCAATTGGTTAAGCCTTCAAGACAACGCAATTGAATTCTCGATTGGCGGAAGTGTTCTGCACACCGACATCATTCGCATTGTCATAGGCCTGATTATACTGCTATTCGCCTTGCTCGAATTATCTCCATCGCTCGAAAAACTAGCCATGCCCACTCGGTGGCTACCTGTTGGTGGATTGGTAAGTGGCTTCTTCGGCGGGTTGAGCGGACATCAAGGTGCATTGCGAAGCGCCTTCCTCATGAGGACAGGACTCAGCAAAAATGAGTTCATGGGAACACGAGTGGTCTGCGCTTGCCTGGTCGATGTTTCGCGCATCACTGTTTATGCAACATCTATTGCAGGGAACTGGCAATCGATGCGGGCCGACTTGCTGATCATAGCCTCTCTTGCCGCATTCGCGGGCGCCTGGACGGGCAACAAGCTTATTCAAAAAACAGAACTTGACCTATTGAATAAAATCATTGCCGCAGCCCTTATTCTTTTTGCCGTGGCATTTGGTCTCGGATTGATTTAATCACAGAATTCTGGCGCCGCACTATTCGGCATAATTGCCACAACATTCGACAGTTCTCTCACCGAGTGTGAGAATGAACCTATGGGTACCGTCATCGCATTTTCCAGGCGCAATAAAACAGCTACCTTCATTTCCTTTGAGTTTCACTTCACCTGAGTTGACATTGGACTTACCATCGAGCACCAGGGCTTCTTTCTGCATTTTGACTTCAGAAGAAATACCGGCCTTTGATTCTCGTATGGTGAATGTTCCATCTGAATTGGACAAAATCTCCACCTTCGAATCTCCGCACGAATGAGCGGAAGTAAAAAACATCTGAGGATTGTTGTCGACCGCGGGTGCCGCTGGTTGGGCT
>JAIYBR010000121.1 GCA_027488435.1 Flavobacteriales bacterium | reverse complement strand
AATGCGAGAAGCAAGGTATCACAACTGCCATTATTGATCGGGATGGTTTGGCGGCGGAACGTTCAACGTGGAACTATCCCTACCACTTCATCGACTTTGAAACGAGCATGGTGGCACTTCCATTTACAGCAGGACGCCGACCCTATGAGCAGGTAGCGTTTCAGTTTTCGCATCACATCATGCATGCCGATGGAAGCGTAGAGCACGCCAACCAACAAATTCTTGCCGAACCCGGCTTTTTTCCCAATTTCGAATTTGTGCGTGCCTTGCGCAATGCGCTGGGAACGGAAGGAACCATCTTCCGGTATTCGCTGCATGAGAACACGGTGCTCAACCAGATAGTGGATCAATTGCGCGCATCGAACGAACCCGACCGCGAGGAGTTGATTGCGTTCATCCAAACCATTACCCGCAGCCGCAACAACAGCACCGAATCGTATGTAGGTCACCGCGACATGGTCGATTTGCGCGAGGTGGTGCTCGACTACTACTACCATCCGGCAACGGGAGGCTCCAATAGTATTAAGGATGTGTTGCCCGCGATCATCCGTTCATCGGAGTTCTTGCAGCAGAAATACAGCAAGCAGATTGCTGAGCATGGTGTGAGCAGCCTCAATCTGTCGACTGAGCACGTTTGGCTTACACAGCAAGACGGCATCTGGAACAACCCGTATAAGAGCCTGCCCTCGATATTTGAAGGCTGGACCGAAGAAGAGCTCGAAGCCAACTTGAGCGAAATGGATAACCTCGCCGACGGTGGCGCGGCGCTCACTGCCTACGGACGCTTGCAATACACCGACATGACCGACGAAGAACGCCACGCCCTCATCACCGCGTTGTATCGCTACTGCGAATTGGATACTTTAGCCATGGTGATGTTGGTGGAGGGGATGGGAAAAATCTAATCAAATGAGTAATACACTAAATATAATTCGAAACAATTCTGATAAACTTGTTTCAGATTGGCTAGCGAAAGCTAAAACTAGCTTCAATGGCTGGATGATTAATAAAAAGGATTTTATGAATTTTATGCCGGAGCCGATTTGGTGTCCAATTCCTGATGATTCGAGTAAACATGAATTCGAAATAATTTTTCTTAATATAAATCCAGGACAAGGTAACGACGAGCTTTCTGGAAGAGGAAAAAAGTATGTCAAATCTTGGGAAAAAAACGATGAGAAATATTCACTTTTATTACAAAACGATTTGCTTCTTGTAGATCCTGTATTTGATAAAATAAATACTAATGGCTATTTTATAAAGTATAGGTTTAATTGGTATGCCGATTTATTAGGTAAACATCAAAAGGAGGAGAGCTCACAAATTAAATTTTGGAAAGAATACAAGAGCAAAGTGTTCATAGCGGAACTATGTCCTTTTCATACTAAGGGTGCGGCCGAGATAGAAGGATATCTTTTAAATAAGAAAAACCTCATGGTAGCTTGGGAAAATTTGAATCTGATAGCACAGCTATCATCAGACTTGGAGGGAGTTTTCCGTAAAAAGGTTATTGCAAGAGGGGCAATGGTATTGAAATTAATAGCTGAACTTGGAAGTAACGGGAGCTTCAATTTACCAATTTACGAGACTTCCATTTTCATTAGACGACCAGGTAGCTTGAATAATAAAATCCTACAGATACTTGCTTTGCCTCCAGAAATCAAATGGTCAAATGATGGAAGCAATTCAACTGAATCCACATCAAAAAGAAAAGAAATTAAATTTGAAGATTTTCGATTGCTTTTTGTTTTTCATGGAGACACTAACAATTTGTTACCCAATTTAGATTGCAATGTCCTTTTGTTAAACGAGATTTTACCTCTTCGCAATTTGCTTAAGATGAGCGTTAAAGAACTATACAAAAAGTTCAATTGGCGAGAGGTCACTCCCTCTCACACATCCCCCGAAACCTCCCCAACAAATAATCCAACTCCTCAGAAACGTAAACGGTAATCTCCACGGTGACTGATTCGTCGTCGGTGTGAATGATGCGCTGCGTAGGATGCAGCTTACGGTGTTTCACATACGACTTGGCCACGCCCGTGAGACGCAGCTTCACGATTTCGGGGGCTTGGTCTTCCGGGTGCCACACACCAACGACATGGTTGAAGTAGCTCTTCAGCTTTACCTTCTTTACCAGTGCAGGATGGTCGAAACGATCGTCTTCTAAGGGTACGAGTTGCACGGCATAATTGCGTATCTGATCAATCGTGAAGAGCGTCATTTTTGGTTTTAACGCGCCATCGCTGCCACGCAAAATGGCGTAGAGGTAGTAGCGGCTTTCGTGCATACGTATGTGCATTGGCGCTACAGTATGCTGCTTGGGTGGCTTGTTTTGGTCGGTCTTCTTGTAAGTGAAGGTCACCAGCTGCCCTTTGCGCATGCAGGCGATCAAACGCCCGCACAACTGCAGCACCTTTTCCAAATTGACCACCTCGGCATGCGCTGTTGTATAATAATCGGAATTCTCCATCTCCTCATCGGTAAAGCCATAGTCTTCGGTGAGGCGGTCTTTTAGCCAGATCAGCGCGGAAAGGTCGGCTTGCGTATTGAGCGTGCTGAACAGGATGGGCAGTGTTTCGCGGTCTTCGTCGGTGGGGTAGTACGGACTGTCGTCTTTCATACCCTGCCACACATAGCGGTGCTCGCCGCTAATGCGCTGCGAGGGAATGTCCATACCCAAGTCATTTACCATGGTGGCAAGTGTGCTTTCAACCGATCGTTTTGCTACAGTTGTAAAGCCTTCTTCTGCTAGTCGGTCGTTGAGCTCTTCGATCAATTCGCTCATCGAAATGCCTTGTGGCCCATGTGCCTGTAGGATGGATCGCATGATGTGTATGCGTTGCTGCTGTTTCGTTTTTTTCAACTCGGATGATTTTGCTCCGCAAATATATTGCGGAGATAGGTATTTCTTTTGCCTAGAAATCAAAATAAATCACGATGAAAAAAGAATCTCACCAAAAGGCTTTATGCCGATTTACCGTAGGTCAGACATCCGTCAGTGTTTCTATCTCCGGATGCATTCTGCTTATCCGATTGAACATGTCGGAATCACCATTCAATCAACAAACTCTAATATGCGTCCAATGAAAAAGAACATTCCCGCTAATTTGACTAATCTTCAGGAGGAAGTATCGGTGTGCGTCACCGAAATCTTGCAAGCGTTTGTTGCTCGGGGCATGAGCATGGGCGATGAAGAAATGCTCGATTTTCCTCGACTCGTATGGTCCATGGAGGTGCAGGAATATTGCTATGACCTGGTTTTGGGCATCCGCAAACAACAGATCAGTCAGGATTTCGGCCACTATGAATTACTCGGTAAGTATGCGCCCGAAGGGTATGAGATTACCGAAGGTCCCACGGTGGTGCTGTATGAACCGACGTTGAACGCCACGGCCGAGGTACTGCTTTATAACTTATATGAAATCAAGCGTGGTGATGAGGATTTTGAGGGGCTGTTCTCCATGCTGCTCGAGCGTTTGACGGTGTTGGTGTATACCCACGAAATGATGCATTGGATCATTGATCAAATTCGCCGTGCCGACGGACAGCGATTGGAAGCCTTCAATTACAACACTGCCGATGAAATAGCCTTTCATGAATCGATGGTGCAAGCCTTTATGGTGTATACGTTTCGCGCTCAGCCGGTCATGATTTCTATTATGGCAGCGCTGGAAAAGGGTCAGCCCCTACAGTATGTCTTGTATAAGGAGCTAGGTGCCGATTTCGATGCGTTGTTTGATGCCTTTCAATTTGTGCATGCCGACAGCTTTCAGTCGTTCGAGGTGCTTAAGCGCACCGTGGAGTATAAGATTGCTCACCATCGCCGGGAGCGGGAAGGGGAGTTGTGGGTCGATTTGCTCAAGCGCCCCGAGCATGAGGTTTTCTCTATGCAGGCATTTCCGCGGGTAGCTGAGATATTGTCGGCCCGCTTTCCGGAACTAGCTCAAACGTATCGCGGCACCATCGGTGCACGCCGATTTGGAATTATCTAACCATAAATCATTTTTTATGCTCAACTGGATTCAAGAACTCGAAACCCTTCAACCCGAACTGGAAAAAGATAAAGTCATTTCATTGTCGGACCAGCGTATACGCGCCCTTCAGCGCCTTTGCCGATTGCCGCTATATCAGGTAGCCATGGTAGCTCTCTATTGCGCGATGCGTAAATCGGGTAAGACGGTGCGATCACTCGAATTTCTCGACGCAGCGCGCAAGGCACTGCCCGGCAAACCGGTGGTACGCGGATTCGAAGCTCTTATCACATCTAACTGGATGCGCGTGTATAGCGATGGCGCATTCAGCAACGACGAAATTGTGCGGCTTACCCGGCCTGTCGAACAGGCCTTGCAAAGCTCGGATTTTGAGCTGCTGCCGCCCGCAAAGGATGACGACCCGCATTGGCACTTGCGCAGGCTCTATGCGCGGGCCAGCCAATTGCGACGAGGGCAACGAAACGCTCGCGATTGGAGTTTTTACTGCGAAGATTTTGTGCGCCATATGTCGGCTGCACAGCGCTGCCTTCTGCGCGACGCGGCATGGTCAGTGGGCGATCGTGACCTTGTGTTCTATGCCGCAACCACCATGCTCATGGAGGGTGGGGAGCTCGATTTACGCGCGTTATTGCAGATATTCGGCGAGGACCCGGTGCACCGCGCCATCTTGCGATCTGAGCTGGTGCATCCCGACCATCCGCTGCTTCGCGACAAGTGGTGGTCGATGGAAGAGTCGTATCGTGGCGATCGCATGGTTAAATTGAGTGACAGACTCATGAAGCTGTTCTTGCCGGAGTTGAAATTGGCACAGGCACCAAAGATACATTCGGCATTGAACACTATCACCTGCGATACCATTGAGCCTGTTCAATTGATTTACGATGAGGCGCTGCAAAAGCAATTGCATACCATTACTCAACTGTGCCAACCACGGGTATTCGAATCCTATATGCAATCGTATGCGCAGTCTGCTATGCGCGGCCTGGTTGTTCAGTTGCACGGCGCACCAGGCACGGGCAAGACGGAGTTTTGCTATCAACTGGCAAGGCAAACCGGCCGCAATTTGTTGGTGTTGGATGTATCCCAAGCGAGAGATAAATACTATGGCGAAACGGAGAAAATCATCACCGGTATTTTTAACGAGTACCGAAAGCAAGTGCAACTTGGCGATGCATTTCCGATTCTCTTGTTCAATGAAGGCGACAGCATTTTCCAGAGGCGAGTGAGCAACGATCGCGAATCCAGTCAAACGGAGAATATTATTCAAACAATCCTTCTCAACGAGCTCGAGCGTTTCCAGGGGATTTTAATGGTCACCACCAATACCCCTCAGCACTTCGATAAGGCGTTTGAGCGGCGTTTTCAATTTCGCTTAAAGTTCGCAGCGCCCAGCGAACAAGCGCGAGTGCAATTACTGCGAAACGCCCTTCCGGAAGCTAAGTTGCCTATGCTGCAACGAATCGCTTCCGAATGCCAATTCACGGCCGCCGAGCTGCAAAACGCTATGCGCAAACTACAGATTGAAATGCTCTGCGGTAATACCATACAGGATCGCGCTGATGCAGTTTGGGTAATGTTGAAAGGAGAAAAGAGGACGGTTCAACCCATTGGATTTAAGTTTTAGCGAGTTGGATTCAACGCCCTTCGTCCTTCGTCCTTCTTTTCGTCCCTCACCCCAAATGTTTCTCCAACAACTCCAGCTCGTCACGCTGCACGTTGGCATTGTGAATCGCTACCTGTTGTATTCACTGCATGCCGCGTCGGAAGGTCTTGACGTAAAACTGACGGTGGTTGTGCAGCATGGCGGCGCGCTCGGGGTCTTTCTCTTCTTTTAGACTAATGACTTTTTCGAGAATATAATAGTCCTCGAAGTATAAAGTATAAAGTATAAATAGTGCTCACCTTACCCCTTATACTTTATCCCTTACCCCTTACCCCTTACCCCTTATCCCTCAGAATTTCCTCATGTCTTTTGCTTCTCACGCTTCGCAGCCGGAAACAAAATGTTGTTCAAGATTAGGCGATAGCCCGGTGAAGTAGGGTGGAGGTTTAAATCCGTTGGAGGGTCGCCCACGAGGTGACGATAGTCTTCCGGGTCGTGACCGCCGTAGTAGGTCCATTGCCCCTGACCAAGTTCACCATGAATGTATTTGGCGCTCTTTACACTCTTGGTTTCTCCCATGATGGTCACATTGCTGCGAATGAACTTGTCGCGAAACGATGTCGTTTGCCCCATGAAACCTTTGATCACCTGGGTATGATTCTGTGTGAGAATGGTGGGCACGATATCCCACTTAGCTGAAAAATCGAAGAGCGTGAAGAAATCATTTAACTCAGTGAGTTTGCCATGGTCGTCGGTTCCATCTATGTCGGAGAACTCATAAATGTTGGGGTCCTTGTCGAGTCGATAATTTTGAAACGCAAATCCGCCCTGGTAATTTAACTTGCTCTGCGCTGCCGGATCGCTTGGATCTCCGTCGAAAACGCTCTCAACGATATCAACGTTTTCTGCCGCAAGCGCAATATCGAACGAGTCGGTGCCGCTGCACATGGTGAATAGAAATCCACCGCCCATCACGAAGTTGCGGATGTTCACAGCAACCTGTCGCTTCATCTCAGATACTTTCGAAAAACCGAGCGACGAGGCCATGGCTTCTTGCGAACGCACTTCTTCCTGATACCAGGCCGCACTCTTGAAGCTGCGATAGAACTTCCCATATTGCCCGGTAAAATCCTCGTGGTGCAGGTGAAGCCAATCGTATTTGGGAAGTTCATTGCGGATTATCTCGGGGTCGTAAATAATCGTGTAAGGAATCTCAGCATAGGTGAGCACCAAGGTCACCGCGTCGTCCCAAGGTAATTTTCCCGGTGGAGAATAAACAGCAATCTTCGGCGCTACCTCCAGCTTCACACGCTCCATATTTACTTCGGGGTCTGCTATCTCAGAATAAATCTGATTGGCTTGTACGTCGGCAATCACTTGATAACTCACGCCGCGTATGCCGCACTCTTTTGAAATGTCGGGATAGTTGTCTACTAAAAAACTGCCGCCTCGGTAATTTAACAACCACTCCAGGGGAATCTTGTTCTGCAAAATCCAATAGGCAATGCCATATGCTTTGAGGTGATTTGTTTGCGACTCATCCATCTGAATGAGGATTTTCGACGCTTGAATAGTTTGCACCGAAAAGAGCACGCAGAGTACAAGAAGGATTTTTTTCATAAATAAAAACGCCGCAAGATGCTCAACAAAAATAGCATGCTTGCGGCGTGAATGTTCTTAAATTCTGTTTATTGAAAGCGACTAGAGGACGACTTTCAGCGATACGTTGCGCGTTGAGTTTTATTCTTCGTAAACATCGAGAAGCATCAACGCTTCGGAAAGCTCGCCGAGAGTTTTCATATCGTTCTGCTTGCGTGCTACAGATTTACCCGCCTTGTATACCTCAACTGCTTCTTCTACTTTATTGCGCTCTTCCAACATTTTGCCGAGTTGGTAGTAGCTGGCCAAATATTCCGGATCGTTCTTGATGATTTTTTGGATAATCTTGATTGCTGTCGTGATTTCACCGTTCTTCTGGTGCTCGAGCGCAGCTGCGTAATGAAGAAAACTATCCTTCGGATTGGTTTCGAGCATGGTTTCAATCATTTTTAATCTGTCTTGCATCATACGCTTGGTTTTATGGTTGGTTTGTTACCTACAAATGTATCGGACCACCTCCGCCAAATGAGGCGTTTGAAAAAAATGAAAACGCAGTTTTTCAACAGGGTTGTAGACAATGGCTAATTACGAATGACTAATGACGAATGACCAGTAACTAATTACTACTGTCTATTCACTAGTCACTAGTGAATAGCAAATAGCAAATAGTGAATAGTGTATACACTAGCTTTCATGTTGTGAAGACACTAAGACATCATGGGTACTTCGAGAAGGAGAAGTCGAGCCTCATCGCTATCAACCTGAATAGTGAGTTCATTCAATTTCCACAAACCATAACCGTCGCGCTTGTTTAGTGCCTGACCATTGATGGTGAAGTCGCCTTCCACGATGAAGGCATAAACGCCATGCGTAGCAGGTCTCTTCAACGAATAGTTAACGGTTTTTCCTTTATCGAATGTTCCTAGATGAAACCACGCGTCCTGATGAATCCAAACTCCTGAATCGTCAGGACTTGGTGATAAGATCTGATTCAATTCATTTTTCCTTTCAAGTGGCAGTTTTATCTGGTCGTAGCGTGGGGTGACGTTTGCTTTATTGGGAAATACCCAGATTTGAAATAGTCGCAAATCGACGTCTTTTAAATGATTGAACTCGCTATGCTGAATTCCTGTACCTGCGCTCATGACTTGAATTTCACCTGCGGTAATGGTGCCCGAATTGCCCATACTGTCCTTGTGAGCAACGACACCTTCCAAGGGAATGGTAATTATCTCCATATTGTCGTGAGGGTGGGTATTGAACCCCATGCCTGCCGCAATAAAGTCGTCGTTCAAAACGCGCAAGGCCCCGAAATTCATGCGGTCGGGATTGTAGTAATTGGCAAATGAAAATGAATAATTGGTCTTTAGCCAGCCGTAATCGGCGCGGCCTCGAGTCTGTGCTTTATGCAATACGGTGTTGTCGTTCATGATGGTAGCGTGTCCCGGATGATGATTAAATCCTACTTGTTTGCTCATGTCAAGAGGCTTCAGTTCGTCAATGTCATTCTTGATGACAGCTGCAACGGCTCCTCCTGCGGCAATAACACCGGCTCCTGTCAGTGCTTTTTTGAGAAAGTTCTTTCTGTCCATGTAAGTAGTGTTTTGTGATGCAAATTTGACGCGACTCAAAGATAAACACATTGATCTACGTCTACGCTTTTCTGTTCTTTGTGGTCGCGCTGATTTATAGTGCTGCCGGCTTTGGCGGTGGCAGCATGTACCTGGTCATTTTGGCTCAATCAACTCTTTCAGTGGAGTCCTTGCGCATGGCCGCGTTGAGTTGCAATGCAATCGTTACGGCTAATGGTACCTGGCGTTTTCACAAAGCAAACTGGATCGTATGGAAGGGCGTTTTGGCGTTACTCATGTGCAGTTTGCCTCCATGTCTGTATGCCTCAAGCTTGCAGTTAACAGAGAAAACTTATTTCCTGTCATTGGCCCTGGCCTTGCTAGTTGCAGGTATCATAATGCTCATGCGCCCCGCCAAAACGGATCAATTGACCGTGTCGCCTTTGCGCTGGTGGATGTATCCGCTTGCTTTCATCATTGGTGCTGTTTCAGGTGTCACAGGTATCGGCGGTGGAATCTACCTTGCCCCGTTCTTGTATTTGTCTAAGTGGGGAAGTCCTAAGCAAATTGCCGGTGCATCGAGTGTTTTCATTTTGGTCAATTCACTAGCCGGGCTTTCCATGCAGATTGCCTCACATGGTTGGCTGTTCGATTGGACTGTAATTGCCTTGTTTACGGCTGTATTCATAGGCGGGCTGCTGGGCTCATACTGGAGCAGTGCACGTTTCACTCATCGATTTGTGCGTTGGATTACTGTCGTTGTTATCATCTTTGCTGCAATTCGAATGTTAGTGAAGTATCTATGAAGATCACGATTCTTTTCTTCGGTGTTGCTCAAGACATGGCAGGCGTGCGACAGACAACGTTGGAACTGCAAGCGGGTTGCACCGTTGGCGGTTTACGCTCAGAGCTGGCAAAGCTGTTTGTCGGTATGGATGAAACATTGGCATATGCACTTGCGGTAAACGAAAAATTGTCGATCGATAACCAAGTGCTAGTGGAAGGTGATGTAGCTGCTGTGTTGCCTCCTGTGAGTGGAGGCTAATTCAATTTTTAAGTGCATGCAAAACAATTTCTTCCGACTTACTGGCGAGCCACTTTCAGAGGCAGAAGCTCGATCCATCATTCAGGATCCAACTTGTGGAGCTCTGGTTTTGTTCCTAGGCACTGTTCGAAATAGTTCTCAAGGTTCGATGGTACACCATCTCGAGTTTGAAGCATATGAACCCATGGTCTTTGCTGTGCTCGATGAAATTGCCAATGAATTACGTTCAGAGTTTGGGGTGATGAAAGTCTTGTTGTTTCATCGTTTGGGTAAGGTGTGCGTTGGTGAGACGGCCGTGATCGCTGCAGTTTCATCGGCACATCGGTTGGCAGCATTTCAAGCTACCGAGAAGCTGATGAATCGACTGAAGCAGTCTGTGCCCATCTGGAAGAAGGAGTTTACCGCGAATGGAGCAATTTGGGTGACACCCAACCCTTAATCATCATTCCAACGGCTCGAAGGGAATGTCTCCCGCCATTCTTCGCTCATAATCTACAAGCTCACGTTGAGCGTCTTCATCGCTTGGGTTTTCCATCACAAACTGAATTAAATCGCGGTAGTAAACATCGTCGAATCTCCACGATAATCGAGTGGATAGGGGAGTCACAACGTAAAAAGTAATTGCGATGCTTAAAATACCTGAGCGAACGAGAATGTCTCGATTCAGTTTGGGTTGTTCATCTTCGAGCAATCGCATGGAGAAAAACATGACAGCAGTGAGTAGAAGTATGCTTAAGATACTTAACCAATAATAGCCCGAAACAAATAACTCATGAAAACCAATGGCTGTTATACTGAGCGCGAAAACAATTCCCGACATTGTTTTCATAATCAATGCAGGTCTCAATTCGGGTGCGGTATGTTTCCATGATGCAGGCAAGAACGTATTTCGTGTCAAGCCAATACCGGTAATGAGATAAAATAAAACATTGATTACAACAGCGAGTATAATAATGGGCTTTGCCACGGCCATACCACTGTAGGCCATAGATACGGCAAGCAATAAAAGCATGAAACATAGGAGTTCAATGCGCTTCATGATAATTCTATTTGCACTCCCACCGGACAATGATCACTGCCCTCGACTTCATTCAGAATAAATGCCTCGGAAACGTTGGAGAGGATGGAGTTCGATACAATGAAGTAGTCAATACGCCATCCCACGTTTTTTGCCCGAGAATTAAAGCGAGCACTCCACCAGCTATACTTCACGGTTTCAGGGTGAAAATGGCGATATGTATCCGTAAATCCTGCCTCGAGAATTTTACTAAACCCATCAATTTCCTTTTGCGTGTATCCCGCCGATTTATTGTAATTCGATTTAGGGTTGGCCAAATCGATGGGTTGAAGCGCCACATTCATATCGCCACACCAAACTACAGGTTTCGTCTTTTCCAGGTTTTTCAAATGGGCCAGCATCGCTTCATCCCAGGTTTGTCTGTAATCAAGCTTGACGAGTTCAGCGCCGCTATTGGGCACATACGTGTTCACTAAAAAGAACGTATCAAATTCTACGGTGATGGTTCTTCCTTGTGTGTCATGATCGGCAATTCCAAATCCGTATGTTACACGTAATGGCTTTTTTTTGGTTAGAACTGCTGTGCCACTATAGCCGGCCTTTTCGGCTGCGCTAGAGTATACCTCATAGCCTTCAAGCCCAAACAGTGCCTCGCGCACTTGATCGTTGTTGGCCTTTGTTTCTTGGAGACAAAGGATGTCCGGATTCATCTGAGCGATTGATTCGAATAATCCCTTTTTAACTATGGCACGAACACCATTTACGTTGAATGATACAAGCTTCATGAAGTATTTTTGATGGTTCAAAGAAAGAATAAAATTGAGAAAGAAATTCAGACTTTTAGGATTGGTTCCGTTTTTTTTGATCGTTTTACTAGTGCCTGAAATGGTTCTGGCCAATGGACAAGAGCCAAAGTCTCTGCATATTTTTCCAGAAGTCGAGAGCGGCTGGTTTCTGGATGGCGAGCTCGAGTTT
>JAIYBR010000182.1 GCA_027488435.1 Flavobacteriales bacterium | reverse complement strand
CTTGTTGAAGAAAGAGGTTATTGCAGGGTTTGTTTTGCCGCTGCTGGATGGTTGGACAGAAGATGAAGTTTTGGACTATATCGCCCAACACAGCAAGTGGTTCAACAGTCCTACCGGTGGCACGTATGTGCTTTACCATGAGCGTTTGCGAGCCTTTGTGATGCAGAAGATATCGGATGGGCAGTTCAAGGCTTGCAATGAGGCCATCATCCGTCAATGCCGCGTTTCTCTCCAGAAAAAGTCAGGTGAAGAGTGGGAGCGGTATGCCCTGGAGCATTTTTCAAGTCATTTGCTAATTGCCGGAATGATATCCGGTGATGGAGCGTATTTGAATATTTTTTGCAGAAGCCGGGATGTTTGGGAAAGACAAATTGAGTTGTCATTTGGATTGAATTGGTCAATTCTGTCAATAAGGAACCTAATTGAATTTTACTCGAAATATGACCCGACAGAATGTCAAGAGGACTACCATAATTTACTTCAGCTTCAACAAAGTTCCAGAGAGTTTATAAGGCACTTTAACTCGATTGACGTGAATTTTTTAAATGAAGTTCATATAAATAAAATAAGCAGTATTAATATCGATAATGAATGCGATGCACAATATCTGTATGTCTCGATAATTGTGAAAATGCATCGAATAATAAGTTCTGCTTTGGAGATAGCCAAATGCAAAGGCTTGATTATAAAATTGGATGGGGCTCTTGGCAGGTTACAGTCAATTGATCATGGTAAACTAAACTTCCATGATGTTTTTCCTTTAAGCTATTTTCAGGAGTTGTTGTTTTTTTACAGCACTATTGATTTAACGACAATAAATTTACTTTCAGGCACCTATAAATTTACTGATTATGAGCAGGGGGAGTATTACCCACATAAAAATTATGATGAATTTATAGATTCACAATTTTCTTTTGATTCGTTTCCTTATAATGTATCACCAGAAATTTTAGATGCTATTCGAGCAATTCAGCACAGTGCACAGTGGTTGAATTTTTCAGAGATTGAGAGTTTAGATCATTTATACAGTTTTTTAGAGGAACAGGATATTGCTGAATTGGAGCTTCCCAATTCATTTATGATTATCCCTGTTTTGTTTAGCAAGAATTTTCAGACTAACAAGAATTGTGATGATATTCGGTCAGAATGGAAGCTGGATATTTGTGAATGTTATGCATCGAACATTACATCCCTTGCATTCATGCTTTGTCATGCCAATGTGGATGTAAACAGTGATAGTGTTTCGATTCAGAAGGAGATTGACTGGTTCGCTATGAATTGGCTGAGTTCACATAAATACGATATCGATGTTTATTTGAATTTTGTTTCTGAGCATATATTTTGGCAAGGAGGTGTCACAGAATTTGAAAATTGGATAATTCAAATGTTGTGTAATCGGACAGATTCTGATTTAATTTCACTTATTGATGATCAAAAATATCAGGTACTGGTTGATTTTTATTGGGGTGATGATAAATCGTTGAATGAGAATTTAACCAAGATGATTTCGCCTTTTCAGGTCCGATATTATAAGGATGAGGCCGAAGCATCTAAGTTGGCTGTATTTGATGGTGATATTATCACTGTAGAAGAAATCTATGAACTGGATGCCAAGGACTTTATACAATCCGATTTTGGAACCGGACCTTATATCAGAAGTTTGCGATCGGTTAATTCCCCCGTTTCTGTCAAAAATATTGATTGGGTCCAGATACTGCCCAAGTTGAAAGGGGCTGATTCGAAAACGTTATATGCTGCTATGCATAAGGTATACACAAAGCAGCTATGTTACGCCAAGGTAAGCTGGGCTGATTTACCTGTTAACGTCCGAGATTTTTATAATTTGCGTTGGGTGACTGGGTTACCTTCATTAGGCGGAGATTTGTAGTTTATAGTATCTGCAAATCTCCCTTTTGAAACATCTCATTATTCAACGTGGCTTCACTCCATAATGTTTAAATTGCAAAAGAACATGTTTGCTCCTGACTTGTATTTCAATGAAGGTGCTTTTCATATACCACAACAACCTCCACCTCCTCATCAAAACGGCCGGCTAAATCAGTGAAATGGATAAGCTCTCCGTTGATAGTCAATCCCTTTTCAGACCACTTTTCAGCTTCGATTTCACCTTTGCTAAAGAGCACACCTATGTTGCTCGCGCAAGTAGTCAGCGTTTCTTCATCCATAGGGCGTTCCAGTAGATCAAACCACGCAAGTTGCCCTTCATTGTTTTCCATATAATCATATAATCCGTCCTCATCTTGGTCATTGGCACATTGCATCAGACCACGAATCAAATCTTGATCAGAGCCAACATGATTGGCTATGTGAGTTAGATATTCTTCCGGTGTTTCATCGTATTGCATTGCTTGCACTTGTTCATTCCAACCGTAATATGCAAACCCTTCGCCGTCGAAATTCGATACATGAATAACCTGATTTTTGGAATCAACGGAATCGTACAGATCCTGTCCCGAGCCAATAACAATGACCCTAAAGTTTTTGATGATAAAGGTTACTTGTTCCATTCCGGACTATTTAAGCTTGGGCTTTTTCGCCAATACTTCTATGCTGCCTTGCCAATATGGGTTTGATTGCGTAACAACGATTTCCTTCACCAGATTCTGATCAGTTTGCCAATGGCCGGTAAGTGTGAATTCGCAGGGGTTGCGTGTGCTGTAGCTTTCCACATTCCATAATGAAATTTCGTGAACGAAGGCAATTGGCAGGACACGATTCAGATCTTCAATGCACCCATCTTTGAGGCTAATACCGATAATCATTTCGCCGCTTGCCGTAATCGTTTCTCCTTCAATTGTTAGTTTTAGATTGGAAGTGTCAAGCAAATGGGAAGGGTTGATGCCAATACCCCAACTTGTTGATGGTATTTCTAAACGAACACCGCCAAACATTACCTGGCCCGCGGTTGCCTCTCGAAGCGATAAATTGATTTCATTTACTTGAAATACATCAAGCAGCCCATTTCGCTTATCTGGTTCATGATAGGTATCGTTAATGCGGCCATTGAAAATAAACTTTTGGTTTGTGCCGAAATTGATTTTGATAAATCGCTTCATTTTAGATTGTGAATTAGTGAAACAAATATACTTAATGAAATAACATTCTTATCGATGTATTAAAATTGGATGTTGTGGCTTGGCACAAGTGTCCTTAATGGGGCAATCAGTCTAATTTTGTTGAGAATTTAACTCAATGCTCACCCTCGAATTCACTACATTCAGGCCCGTATAAGAAGCACTCAAAACGGAATGCATCGATTTTATAGCAATGAACGCCGGCGATGCAAATAGGGTAGTGGTGCTTTTGCAATGGTTCATTGAAGATGTGCTCTTTTGTAGCCAATATCGTTTTCCT
Source organism: Flavobacteriales bacterium (assembly GCA_027488435.1). Taxonomy (GTDB): domain Bacteria; phylum Bacteroidota; class Bacteroidia; order Flavobacteriales_D; family Sanyastnellaceae; genus JAIBBG01. Next base: position 6,159 of record JAIYBR010000182.1, on the reverse strand, counting down.
AAATCATCGAAAATCCCACCTTATGCTTGATTAAACTAGCCATTCCAAAATCTGCTGAATATCTTGATTAAAAACCGATAATTTTCAATGGTTCATAGGAAGTTTTCCATTTGAAATTATAAAATTTTCTTGGCCATTCGCTATCCTGCGGAAAAGGAGAATCAAATTGACAATCGAAATATACAATGTCTCCGCCGTAGCGCCATTGAGCGAGTCCGGGATTCCATGTTCCTCTTAGCTTTATACCTGTGGGTGATACTTCGAAACTAAGTAAACTGGTGGGGAAATCGTCATTCTCATTGGTGCAGTAGCTGAATGATCAGCGAGAGGCCGGTAAGAAGCGTGTGAGCAGTTACTATCAGCGCAATGTGTAACGCGAAATCAAGCGAGCCGATAAGTCATACGGCATGCGACGCTTATACAACATGCGCGGTGGGCGAGGGCAGGAGCGTAACAGTTTGCGCCAAATCGTACAGTCCGACCCGGAGTTGTTTCTTTCCCTTTTCCCGGTTACGTTGTGCACTCCCGAGGTAGCTTCTATTCTGTTTCGCGGTGCACGGAATCTTTTTGACTTGGTCATTTTCGATGAAGCGAGTCAAATTCGGGTGGAAGACGTCTTCACCGGATTGCTCAAGGGCCGCACGGTCGTCATTGCCGGCGACCGTCACCAGATGCCTCCGTCCAATTGGTTTGAGGCGGATACGGATGATCGATTGACAACGGCGCTTTCCGACAGTGTTACCGATGTGCTCGCGGAGCAAGCGCTGCATGCGGAAAGCATCTTGGATTTTGCCATACAGCACCGCTATTTCGGGGATACGCATCTGACCTACCACTATCGCTCGGAGCATTCCGATTTGATTGCATTCTCGAATGCTGCATTTTATGGGAATCTTAAGCCAATGGCCTTGAACCATATTCAGCAGCCATTTGGATTTCACGCTGTCAATGGCCTCTATGGAGGTCAGACGAATGAGCAGGAAGCTATGGCAGTAGTAAAATGGTTACTTTCAGTTGAGCCAAATGAGCAGGACGAACTCCCATCTATTGGCGTGGCCACACTCAACTTGAAGCAGCGCGATTTGATTCTGAAATTGCTCATGCGTGAGCGACGATTATCCTATGAGGCGAATACCACGATTGCACGTTTGGAGGAGGCCGGTTTATTCATTCGCAACCTTGAAAACATTCAAGGGGATGAACGCGACATCATTGTTCTCTCGACCACCTTTGGCGTCAATGAGGAAGGATTGTTCTCGCGTCACTTCGGAAAGCTGGGTACCCGCGCGGGGTATCGTCTGTTGAACGTATTGGTTACGCGAGCTCGCACACACATTCACGTCTTCTCTTCATTTCCGGATGGTGCATTGCAAGAGCACGCCGCCTTGCTTACTGAGAAGCGCGGCAATTGGGGCAGCGGATTGATATTCGCCTACATCGAGTTTGTGCGTCGCAAAGCGGCCGGTGAGTCGGTGGATTCCTTGCTTGCATTGCTTTCATCGCTGCGCGAAGATGCAGGCGAGGAAATAGTTGTTGAATTTGATAAGAGCCGTCAAACATTGGTTTCGATGCTCATTCAGCAAGCAGATTCCGATAGCGACTATTATATTGGTGCTTCGTTGGCGGGTATTGTAGTGGATGTACACAATCATGCTTCGAGCTATCACCTGTGTTTTGGTGCAGGGATCGTCTCAGGTGATAACCTCGTGCAGGCCTTGCATCGATTGAGTTATCTGGAGAAGCAAGGTGTGGAGGTGCTGGAGTTGGGGTAGAAGTGCTTTACAAATTTTAATTGAAGAATGAACGGGATGTTGGGTATAAGTTTGAAATCGATCATTCGTTCATGCGCGACCTAGCTATATTATCGTACACAATATCTCAAATCCTTTAGCGTATATAAGATTGAATCCATTCTTCAACCTTAAATCTTCACGCTTATGGATCTGCTTCATGTCTTTTACTTGCTTGGTGCTGGACTAACAGGCTCTCGTTACTATTGCAGCGCAGTGTGGCCAAGTCGATTCGGTGGTTCATTGAAGGATGAATTGTTGGTCTTATTGATGTTAGGTTTGTTGTGGCTGGGTGGAGTTATGATTGCTGATGTGCTTGGTTACATTGTCTTTGATGTGCAAATCATTTCTGATTTGGCTTCTTGGCAGCCGTTTCAAAGTCGGTGGTTGGGTTGGATGAACGTTGGTCAATTTGGTTCCGTTTTTCTCGCTATCACCTTATTCCTGTTCTTTGACTCTATGCGAAAGGAGACATTCGTGCTATTTAATCCATTAATGGATTTCGCCATGATCTCTATTTTCTACGCCATTTTTTGTCCTGCGGCCATCTTGCTTTTGTGGCTCGCAGACCTTGCCCTGGTTCGTTTTTTCTAACCATTAAATACTTACGACCTATGGAAACTGCACTTGTTGTTGCTGCTTTTGCGTGGACCGCACTTTGCGCCGTATCGCATGTTCGTATTGAAGCTCGCAAAAAGGGTGAAAGTCTGACCTTTGCCGATCAGAAGTTTGGGTATATCATCCAAGTGGCGATTTATTGGGCCTTTACTTGGTTGATTGTGTAGGGTGGGAGCTTCCAATTACTGAATGGTATATTCTTTACCACGCAAGAATAACTTCGGTTTTTATTGATGTTAGCTGAATGCGGATTTGATATAGGAGGAAATGTATGGTTTACAGTTAGAAACGCTCTCTCTATCTAAATGGCTATGGAAGCCCATTTCTTCATATCTTCATTATCTATATTCAGTTCAGAATGTTCTTGTCTCCGATTGGATTATGCACCTTAAAGGTAGATTATAACTATCCATTTCATCCAAAGTTATCAACAGTCCCACCTCTCAAAAGCCTTGTCAGTAGAGGCATTCGTTCTGTATTTTTAGAAATAATTATTGTTATTTTCCAAAATACAAATCCAAATTTTGGTATACATGGTTGAAGTTTATTTTTTTATTCGATAAGGACTTTTTTATTCTTTAGAAAACACCCCCTTACTCACAGTTATCTGTTATTGAAGGAGTTAAAGCGTCAACAATATCCTTTTCTCACCATCAGTCATAAATATAGAGTAATTGTATTTTTAGAAATAATAATTTGTTTTTTTAGTTCAAACATGGCGTGTTCTGTAAAATCGATGGGACGCGGCTAAGAAATCATTGCCCTTCTGTAAAACAGACTGGACAAGGGTTTCCGGAAGTAGTGTTGAATAATGGTTATCAACAGGTTGCTACAGTTGTGCTACTTGACAAATGGAAATTATCGATTACATCTTTGTAGAAAATTATCTGCTAAATGAATTCAATTTATACCCATTGGCTTACTAAGAAGGAAACAGCCCAATACCTCAAGCTCTCGGTGCGAAGCATCGAATACCTCATCAAGGACGGTTTGTTGCAAGCCCACAAAATCGGCGGGCGTGTATTGCTCGACATCAAGGAAATTGATGCATGTGTTAGGGCGCGCTGTGCGTCGATCCATCCGTTTAACCCCGATGAACGCCTCTGATGCACTCGCATGTTTAGCCTGTGATGCCTTCAATCAGGGACTTCACTCACGAATAACACTATGGTATGGAAGACCGAATAAAGTGCCGCGGCTGCGGCAAACCGTTTTGGCCGAGCAGCGCCAAGCAAACGCACTATTGCTCCTCAGGGTGTGGCGATCGCGTTCGAAATAACAAGAAACGCGACCGCCGACTCGCCCTTCGGAGGAACATCGAAATTTTGGATGCGCTTAGAATACCCGTGGGACATTCAATGGAGGTCAATCTAGATGACCTCTGCGCTCAGGATTTTGATCCCGATGTGCATACGGTTCGTGTTGACCTATGGCTGCTGGACGGTATCACCCAGGCCGTCAGAATCTACATGCAGCGTTATCTGATCTATAACCGTCAGAACAAAATCACTATTCAACACATGTAACATGAAATCACAAGCCATGCTGAGCGCCCGCGAGGCGCTGAAGGTTCCCATACCCCGCACCTTTGAGGTTGAAGCTCCTTATCGCCTGCAAATCGCACAGATGGAAGAGCAAAACAAAACGGCCGGAGTACTCCTCATTGCACTGGTCGTATTTGCCGGAGCTGCCATCATCTATTTAGCCGCCTCCAAAGCCAAAACTTGGCAACTCGACACGGAGAAGAAATCCTGATTCTTTATTCTTGTTCTGCAGCACACCAAAAGATATTCTCATTGTATAGCCAGGTAAATCAAGGTTCACGTTGGTGGATTGCGATTAACCGCGGTTAACCGCGAAAGATTGAGGTGTGACGCGATGAATGGCGATTATTTGTGATTTCCTATCGTCTCGTTTTTGCGAAAGAACTTCACTTTGGTACATTTGACCGACAGCTTTCGCACAACCGTTTCTATGTAAAAAATGGGATAACACAATTTGCTAGTTGCTATATCCGTTGGCCGAACCCCTGATAAAATTTTCACCCATGAATACCATTGAGATTTACATAAGCAAAGACAGACAAACTCAGGTAGAGGTTAGTTTTTCAGATGATTCAGTTTGGCTCAGCCAGGCGCAGATGGCCAAGCTGTTCAATCAAACCAAGCAGAATGTGAGCTTGCACATCAATAACTGTTTTAAAGAGAAGGAATTATCTAGGAAAGCAACTGTCAAGGAATCCTTGACAGTTCAACAAGAAGGTAGCAGACAGGTTACGCGGAAAATCGAACACTATAATTTGGATGTTATCATTTCTGTGGGTTATCGAGTAAAATCAAAACAAGGCACTCAATTCCGCCAATGGGCCACACAGCGTTTGAAAGAGTATCTGGTAGAAGGTGTCGCCATCAACGAGAAACGCCTGGCACAAAAAAATCAGGAAATCAAAATTTTGCACGATGGAATCCGCATATTGAGCCGCGCCATTGAAGCCAAGGCGAACCTCGAAGACCACAACTGGCTGCTAGAGTTTAGCGAAGGACTCAAACTGCTCGACGACTACGACCACGAGCAACTCGACACAGCAGGGAAGCACACTTCCCGAATTACTTACCCGGCCCGCGAGGAGTATATGGCTATCGTTGAAAGCATGCGCACGGAATTCAACACTGCTGTATTCGGCATGCTGAAAGATACCGGTTTCGATAGCGCCATCGGGCAGATACAGCAAGGCTTTGGCAAAAAAGACATTTACCCCAGTATCGAGGAAAAGGCTGCTATGTTGCTCTACCTCATTGTAAAGAACCACGCATTTGTGGATGGTAACAAGCGCATCGCCGCTGCTTGCTTCTTGCTATTCTTGGAAAGAAACAACTTACTGTTCGACAAGCATAGTAATCCCATACTTAGCAATGAAGCGCTGGCTTCCATCACCCTGTTGGTGGCCTCTAGCAAAAGCGACGAAATGGAAACCATGAAACAATTGATCATTAGTATTCTCAATCGGAATAACTCTTTATAATGGCGGCAACAATTCAAGATTCTTGGGCAATCAATTTCCATGACTTCTCAAAGTGAAGAAGAGTGGAGTGAAAGCATTGAGAGTTATTGACAGCGCTTGCATTCGTTAATCGAACTTGTTTACCTTCGCTCTAAAGAAAGTCAAACGCTTTCGCACAGCATGCGCGTGTGATGCGGACCTTCGGAAAAGCTTACCTGGCGTGGGTTGTAGAAGGGGAAAACATTCCCGCCCTCTCCGCAAGAAAATGCATGAAGAAATCCGGTGAAGCCGGATTTTTTCATTTTCAGGGGCTGAAATACTCAAGACTGCATCTTGGGTATTTCAGCCCCTGAAAATGGAAAAATATCGTTTACGAAATTTCTGCATGTATTTTCTTGTGTCGGGAGCCCCCATGTGGATCACGCAGTAATCCCGCGCAGCCTTGAGGTTTTGCTCAGGGCCCAAATGGAAAAATATCGTTTACGAAATTTCTTCATTCAGTTTCTTGTGTCCGGAGCCCCCTTGTGGATCACGCCAGTAATCCCGCGAATCATGCGCTCGCATGTACACATTCAGCAAGCTACCCGGCGTTTATGGAAGTGTGCGAAAAAGTGATGGATAAGAAGACGCTGCCAATCGAAAGCGCATCCAAGATGCTCGGCCATGGGCGAATCGCCACGACACAGTGTAAGTGCCCCTAAAAACCCGACAGGAAAAAAGTATAAAATCATTAATTTTAATCCTGTCTAT
>JAIYBR010000112.1 GCA_027488435.1 Flavobacteriales bacterium | reverse complement strand
GCTCTCAAACATCCATGACATATGCTTAAACGAATTCTGCTGTTCTGCCTTGCGTTGATTCTAATCGCTCCTATAGCCGGATATCTCTGGCTTAAACGATCGGCACCCCAATACGAAGGCGAAATCGCCATACCCAACTTGCAAGATAGAGTCACCATTCATTTCGATGATTTCGGCGTTCCGCATATCAAGGCAGAGAACAACCACGATTTGTTCATGGCCTTCGGATATGTGCACGCGCAAGAGCGACTGTTTCAAATGGAGATGATGCGCCGCGCTGGTAGCGGAACACTTGCTGAAATAATCGGCCAGCCGATGATAAAAGTGGATCGCATATTCCTTACGCTGGGCATGAAAGAATATGCTGAAAGGTCAGCTGCACAGCTTGAATCACAGAAAGGTTCAGCGATGTATAATGCGCTGGAAGCTTATCTGGCAGGAATCAATTATTATATTGAAAACGGACCAACCCCACCCGAGTTTAGCATTATCGGAATCACGAATCGAAAATTCGAACCAATCGATCTTTATTATATAACCGGGGCCATGGCATTCAATTTTGGAATGGCACAAAAAACAGAACCTGCCATAGACTTCATCGCACGCAACTTTTCAGAAGAGCATCTCAGTCAAATGGGGCTTTACCATGCCAATGAATCAGCCATACCGACCACGCCGCACGATTCGGTCTACTTTCAATCTCTGATGAAATTGGCTGATGCATTCACTGCAACGGAACAGTTGCTCCCTTTTGCCACTTTGAATGGCAGCAATGCCTGGGCCGTGAGCGGATCAAAAACAGCATCGGGCGAAGTCATTGTGAGCAACGATACACATATCGGCTATATGATTCCCCAAACCTGGTATGAAGCACATCTTCAATCGCCCGAATTTGAAATGTATGGACACTACCTGGCAGGAGTTCCATTTGCCATGATTGGCCGCGACCACTACAAAGCATGGGGTGTCACCATGTTGCTCAACGACGACATGGACTTTTATGCCGAGCAACCGTCGCCCGGCGATAGCACATTGTTTCTGTATGACGGCAACTATGAAATTTGCGAACAAAAGAAATACGTCATCCACGTGAAGGGATCCGAAGACACCACCATCAACGTGCGTGTAACGCGGCACGGCCCTGTTATCAACGACGTTTTCAAATCCATACCTGCTCAACCCGTATCGGTAAAATGGACCTACACACAGCTTGAAAATCAAAACCTACAGGCCTTGTGGCACATGAATACTGCGCGCGACATCAGCGATTTCGAAAAAGGACTAGCCCTGATTCATTCCCCCGGGTTGAGCATCAACTATGGCGATGCAGAGGGCCACATTGCGTGGTGGGCTGCAGCACGATTAGCCCAACGTCCCGACAGCATGAATAGCTGGACCATTCACAATGGAACCACCCGTGCCAATGAATGGAAGGGTTTCTATCCCTTTGAAATGAATCCGCGTTGTATTGATCCCGAGCAAGGTTTCATCTACAGCGCCAACGACTGGCCAGATGATTTGCTGAAATATGACACAGATAGCAATCACAAACCACTATTCTATCCGGGCTATTACAAACCTCAATACAGAGCCGATCGCATTCGTACACTTCTTGAGCCTGAGAATGAATGGACGCTCGAGAAAATGAAAGCGCTCATCAATGATTCGAAGAGCGATGTGGATGAATCAATCTGGATTGCATGGCAACCCATTTTGGCAGAAGCTAACCCGGAACATTATTCAGAATTAAAACCGCACCTTATATGGAACGGTGAATATTCGCCGCAGTTAGTTGCTCCAACCCTCTTCAACCGCATTCTCTATCACAGTATGCGACTCGCCATGGAAGATGAAATGGGACCAGAGCTATTTCGTTTATTTCTGACCACACACCAGTTTCAACGGAGCGTTAAAGTGCTGCAGGAAAATCCGCAAAGCATTTGGTGGGACAATGTGAATACTCCATCGAAAGAAACCCGGGCAGATGTTCTTGGCGCAGCATTCGAGAAGGCATACTCCGAATTGAAATCGACATTCGGCAATCAGCCTGAAAGCTGGACTTGGGAAAATTCTGCGTACCTCGAACTCAAACACCCACTGGGGGAAGTCGCAGCATTGCGCCCTATATTCAATATTGGCAAACGTGAAGTATGGGGAGGCAATGAGACTATTCATCAGTCGGGCTTTTACCTCGACAGCACAAGTTACGCCAAGGTGTTTTTCGGTTCGCAAATGCGCACCATGGTCGATTTTTCGGATGTAGAGAATGGCCTCAATATCACACCGAGTGGCCAAAGCGGACATCTGCTTAGTCCGCATTACGATGATCAGGCGGAACTTTATGCGCAGCGAAAATTTCGCGAACAATCATTGACAACACGCGAAAAATGGAGAAAACTAATATTGACTCCGGCTTCGCATTGAAGTCAATCAATCATTGCGAAGTAGCGATTTCAGTTTCTTCGATTGTGAGAGTTTGAGGACCTCCGGATTGCGCGACTTCTTGCGATTGGCCTTACCCATGGCCTTCGCCTCAGCGGAAATCTTCTCTACCGTTTTTATGTCTTTTGCCGACAATGATTCTGTCGCTTGAACTCGCGGAACTGAAGGAGCTGCTCTCATAGCAGCATCTCCCTGAACGATCTCTCCGCTCTGTAT
>JAIYBR010000043.1 GCA_027488435.1 Flavobacteriales bacterium | reverse complement strand
TTTCTTGCGCGCTCCATTCACTTGTACCCCAATAGAAAATCTTGCCCTGCATGATGAGCTGATGCATCGACCAAACGGTTTCCTCGATGGGAGTCTCTTTGTCGGGTCTGTGACAGAAATACAGATCGAGATAGTCGACCTGCAATCGTTTCAATGCAGCCTCACACGCCTCTATCACATGCTTACGATGCAATCCGCGTTGAGTTGGTAATTTACCTCCGGCACCGAAAAACACTTTGCTACTAACCGAAAATGTATCGCGCGACCAATTGCGCTTTTTGAGTATTTCGCCCATGACCTCCTCACTTCGCCCTGCTGCATATACTTCTGCATTATCGAAGAAGTTAACGCCATGCTCGTAGGCAATGTCCATGAGTCGCGCCGATACGTTATTGTCTATCTGATTGCCAAATGTGATCCAGGAGCCAAAGCTTAATTCGCTCACTTTAAGTCCTGTTTTTCCCAGTCTGCGGTATTCCATGCTTGTAATGTATGAATGGCAAATATCGCGAGTCCAAGTCAGTTTTGAATTCTGAATGAGGAGCAGTGCTTGGCTCATGAAAAGAGCAATATCATTTCAGCTTACCTTTCGCGCTCTAGACTCAACAACCTTGACACATATAGAAAAAGTCCTCGCAGAGCGTAGCGGAAACTGCTGCGAGCTATGCTCATCAGCACTTTCACTAGCTACATACGAAATTCCACCGGGGAGTTATGCCAATGCCGAGGACTCCATCTATGCCTGTGAAGCTTGCATAGCACAACTCACCAAACAGGTGCCACTCGATGAGTCGCACTGGAACTGCCTGCTCAGCAGCATGTGGAGCGAGTACATTCCAGTAAAGATTGTAGCTTGGCGAATGTTGCAACGTTTGCGCAACGAAACATGGGCGGCCGATGCACTCGACATGCTGTATCTCGACGAAGAGCAATTGACCTGGGCAAAAGCAACCGGTGACCATGAAAACGACAGCGCTGTCCTATTTCATGTCGACAGTAATGGTCAGCGTCTTATTGACGGCGATACCGTCGTGTTAGTGAAAACACTCGATGTGAAAGGCACTAGCTTCAGCGCTCGAGCAGGAACAGTGGTAAAGAACATCCGCCTGGTTTCGGATAATGTGGAACAAGTGGAAGGTAAAATCGAAAATCAACAGATTGTGATTTTAACGAAGTATATCAGGAAGGGTTAAAGTTGAGGATAAGCCGAATCAAGTTCGGCTTATTGCTTGAGAAGAGGCGATTCGAAAAAACGTCATTCCGAAAATCAATGGAAAAGATGGAATGCTGCCACAAATTAAAAAGGTTGAAAGTTTCGGTTTAACACCGACTCTTTCAACCTTTTAAATGAGATTCTTCAGCAATTACATCTTCACGTTTTCCTTGAGGATAAATCCTTCCTTTCCGCCCAGCAACTTAATCTTTACGAAATCGCCGTTATCACCAAGCACTTCGAATTCCGTATCGCCTGGCACTTTGCTCACCACCGACGCCCCTTTCTCCGGACCAGCCAAAACCTCATGGCGATCTGATTTTCCTCCGCGAGTCTTAACCGACTTGGCCGATGCTGAGTGTGCATTCCCCGAAAGTTCTATGACAGGAAGCTTAATGTCAATCGATGCCAGAACAGCAACTTCATCCAACTTCTTCTGACCAAACTCCAGCTCCTTTCCATACTCTTCGCGATCGATTTCAGCAGCCATTTTATAGTATTCCACAGCCTTTTCGAAGTTACCATACGTAAGGTAAATATGAGCGATGTTGCAAACAGCCTCAGCGCAATAAGGATCAGCTTCTATAATTCCCTTGTAAATGGTGAATGCACCTTCATAATCTTTCTGATCATCCAGTAATTCCATTGCCTTCTTCCCCTGCGCTGAATGTTCTTTAACCTTCACTTTGCGGTAATCGGGTTTTACTTGTTCGAAGATGGGACACACATAATCTGCAGCCATTTTCACTAGTGCATCAAAAGCCTGGTCAACGAGCAGATTGGTCGCTGTCATCGTTGTCCAATTGCCCGATTTAGCATCATAAGTTGATGAAGACTCTCGCGTGGCATCCTTAGAAAAAATAGCCAACACCTGACCTGTAGTAACCGAAATAACCTTCATTGAAATAGTGGCTCTCACCTTACGAACACGTCGGGTAGAGCTATTTTCATAGTTCTCATTCCAATTGGTGCTTCCCGATATTATCGCATCAATGCCGAGAATTTTACCGACTGCTGCAGCTTGTGAGTCGTCGATAACTCCCGACATTCCCAACTGCTGCTCTCGAAGAATACGTTCCATTTCTGTACGCTCAACGAATGAGAAAATCGAAGTCTTCACACCTTTTTGAAACGTTTCACCATCTTCCATCTTAAACAACCCGACGCTCACTTTATCGATTCCACGCTGCTCTTGCATCCAGGCCTGAAGCAGTTGGTCGGTAGTCTTCTTTCCACGGCCATCGTAACTATCGTAATAATTCTTGTTATTCTCCTCTGCGAAATCAAGCACAGCTACTCGCTTTACACCGGGCAATGGCTTCTCGGGTGCTTTCATTAAGAAGTAAGGTTTTTGGGCCTGCGCCAAAGTTGCAAGGAAAAAAAGACAGATTGCAATAAAATGCTTCATGGTGATAGTTGTAAATAATTGGCCGCAAAAATAACCTCTAATTCTCTTTCGAATTGAACGTATATACTCGCATACAGCTTTAACAGTACACACATGTCATAATCGCTATTTTCGCTGCTATATCAAGTCTCATGGAACTAGATCAGATCATAGAATTCCAAGCATCGCCCCAAATGATTTCAACGATTTTGGCGTTGAGTATTCCGAAAACTTTCGAGGAAGGCGAAGTCATCTTGCATGAAAATGCGCACATCCGGTCAATACCTATTGTTACTTCGGGTAGCATTCGAGTAATGCGCACGGAAGGTGATGAAAAGGAGATTTTGCTATACTACATCAAGGCAGGCGAAAGCTGTATCATGTCTTTTCTTGGTGGCTTGCACAACGACACCAGCAAAGTCAAAGCAATTGCGGAGGAGAAAACCGACATCTTGTTTGTACCCGTCAACAAAGTAAAAGAGCTCATTAGAGAATTTCCAGAATGGCTCGACTATATTTTCAGACTTTACCACCAACGATTCGAGGAGTTATTGGAAGTTGTCAATGCCGTTGCCTTCAAAAAAATGGATGAAAGACTAATGCTTTTCCTGGAAAAGAAAGCAGAAGTTGCACAATCAAACCTGCTCTCCGTTACGCACGAGCAACTCGCCACCGAACTTGGAACCGCTCGTGTTGTGGTCTCGCGTTTACTCAAACAAATGGAAGTGGAAGGCCTGGTCATATTAGGCAGAAATAAAATCACGCTCGTGTAACAAAAGTCACTTGGAAGATTCTGTAACAACTGCATGTTTGCTTTTTAAAACAAGACCTACTATGCGAGCAAATATGGGTTTTACAGATCGAATTATACGTTTAGTGTTGGCTGTAATTTTCGCAAAACTCTTCTTTACAGAAACAGTAAACGGGACTTTGGGCATTGTGCTCCTAACACTAGCCATTGTATTGGCGCTTACTAGCTTTGTTAAATTTTGTCCTCTTTACGCACCTTTCGGGATTAACACCTGTTCAACTAAAAAATAAAGTATGGCTCAGACATTTCAAGAAATTATACAAAGTGAAACGCCCACGCTAGTCGACTTTTTCGCCGAGTGGTGCGGTCCATGTAAAACCATGGCTCCTATTCTCGATGATCTTAAATCGGAAGTAGGCGAAACGGCTAAGATTATTAAGATCGATGTCGATAAAAACCAACATGCGGCAGGAGCCTTTCAAGTACGGGGCGTGCCAACGCTCATACTGTTCAAACAAGGTAAAGTGGTTTGGCGACAATCTGGTGTTGTGCCAGCTTTTGAATTAAAGCAAATTATCGAGCGCTATCGATAATCAATTCAATCGAACGCGTGGATCTATCCAGGCATACATCATATCAACCAACAGGTTGATGAGCACAAATGCAACGGATATAACAATGACGCCCCCCATCACAACCGGCATATCTTGGTTTTCAATTGCGGTAAACATTTGCTGCCCCAGGCCCTTCCAGCCAAATACAAACTCCACGAAAATTGCCCCAGCAAGCAAAGATGCAAACCAACCGCTTACAGCTGTTATAACTGGGTTAAGTGCATTTCGCAAAGCATGACGGAAAATAACCTCCCACTCCGAAAGCCCTTTGGCCCGGGCAGTCCGAATGTAATCTTGCTGCAGAACATCCAATAGAGAGCTACGCGTCAACTGAACAATTACACTCAAGGGGCGAATCATGAGCGTGATGACCGGAAGAAACAGATTTCGTAAATCCAAAAACTCGCCTCTCCACACATCGACGCTGTACAAACTCCCGGTCATATTCAATCCGGTTCCTGGCAATACAAAAGATGCTAGATGCATCGGAAACACATTTAAAACGCATAAAACAACCACGACTACTGGA
>JAIYBR010000054.1 GCA_027488435.1 Flavobacteriales bacterium | reverse complement strand
TTGCTTTCTGCAATTGCTTTCTGCAAATGCTTCACGCATGAAGCAATTGCTTCAGGTGTATAGGTTACACTGTGGTGCTCTTCGTATTTGTCTTTGATGTTATTCAGAATTTGAATCGATTCTTCGATGGTAGTTGGATCAACTACTACTTTCTGGAAGCGGCGTTCGAGCGCACCATCTTTTTCGATGTATTGACGATACTCATCCAGAGTGGTAGCGCCGATACATTGAATTTCTCCGCGAGCCAAAGCTGGTTTGAACATGTTGCTTGCATCGAGTGAGCCACTTGCACCGCCAGCTCCTACGATGGTGTGAATTTCATCTATGAATAGAATAACATCGGGCGATTTCTCTAATTCGTTCATCACGGCCTTCATCCGCTCTTCGAATTGTCCGCGATATTTTGTACCAGCCACAAGTGAGGCAATATCGAGGGTTACAATTCGCTTGTTGAATAAAACCCTTGACACTTTTTTCTGGATGATGCGCAAGGCAAGACCTTCTGCAATGGCAGATTTACCTACGCCCGGTTCTCCGATGAGTATTGGATTGTTCTTTTTGCGACGTGACAAGATTTGCGAAACGCGTTCAATTTCTTTTTCACGTCCAACAATGGGGTCGAGTTTACCGTCTTCAGCCATTTTCGTAAGGTCACGACCGAAGTTGTCGAGAACAGGAGTCTTGCTCTTGCTGTCGCCGGGCTTCTTTTGAATGCTGCCCGACATGCCTCGTTCCTCGTCATCATCATCAGAAGATGCACCAGGCAATTCTGATTTTGGGAGATCTTCTTTCGAGAGACCACCGCCGATATGTTCAAGCTCATCTTTTACCGCCTGGTAATCTACACCGAGGGCTAGAAGTTGCTTGGTGGCAATATTGTCTTGGTTTTTCATAATTGAAAGTAATAGATGTTCTGTTCCCACAAGAGCTGCTTTGTAAGCTTTAGCTTCGAGGTACGTTATTTTTAAGATGCGCTCTGCTTGTTTAACTAAGGGAATCTGTCCCGGAGCATTGAAATTAGAAGCCAGACTGGAGGTGCCTTTCATAGATCCCTCAATCATTTTACGCAATTGAGTTAAGTCTACATCCAGATGCGCGAGAATCTTTATAGCTAAACTTTCTCCTTCGCGAATCAGTCCCAATAGCAGGTGCTCAACTCCTATGTAGTTGTGTCCCAATCGCAGTGCTTCTTCACGGCTATACTGAATTACATCTCTCACCTGCGGCGAGAATTTGGCTTCCATGCTCATAAAATTAGATCAATCAAATTAAAAAGTTCCACGAAAGTCAGATTGACTTCGTGAATACGTCAAAGTTAGAAGCCACTTAGGGATACACCAAACAATTTAAATCACTTTATCAACACCAAGGGGGTCAACAAAAATGGCAATTATCAGCGAAACAGCAGAATGGATCCGGAGTACTCTCGGTAATTCACATCGAAAACCGATTTGACTTTGAGTCTGTATTGGTAGGATGAGTTGCCTACATAGTACTCACCGTCATTGAATTCGCCTGTCCACGCGTCATCTGGGCTTGTTGACGAAAAGACTACTTGTCCCCAACGATCGAAAATAGTGAACTCGTATTCTTCGAAATCGATGGCATTACCGCTCACCTTGAACACATCATTTATTCCATCTCCATTGGGACTAAATCCATTGGGGACGAATAGTGTGAAAGGCTGTTGTGTGAAATGAGCGACAACCGTATCTGAATTTTGAAAGGTGTATCTAACGACACTACTTTCAACAAGTCCTATGGGGTTGTGGTTGTTTTCTGACCACTTACTGAAATCAATGAATTCATTGGGTATGGCTTTAAACAGAAGCGGCTTATTTCCTTCCAATACCACCGTTGCGGAGCTTGTGGTCGAATACTTATCGCCCGTGAGATACTCTTCTTCGAAGACTACTGTGCCTGATTCGGCAGGTTCGACAACCACCGTTATTTCATGATGCGGAATAACGTCGAACACTGCGGTAAGCGAACCGTTTTCAAAGAGTGTTAATAGAATTGTAGAGGAAAGAGAATTTGGACTTATAGAATTTCCGTCGAGTTCCCAATACGCAAACGTCGACCATTGATTAGAAGGCACAGCTGTGAGCGAATACGTGACAGCGGCTTCCAGGTCGAGTGTGATTCCGGCTGTCGGTAATATGTCGCCGTTTAAAATGATAAATCCACCATCTTGAATATTTGGTTGAATCTCGATGAGGTAGTGATCGATGTAATCGAAAATTGCCGTTAAAGTGTCTGTTCTGCAAGGAGTAATTGTAATTACTTCTTCACTCGGGTCGGGGTTAATCTGCGCTGTGATTGACTCCCAATGATCAAACACAAACCAATCGTTTGATGAAATCGAAATTTGAACTTCTTCTCCTGGATTGACTGCACTTGTTGCCGGTAGCTGCGTGAAATTACTTCCATTCACCTCTGCTGTTCCCGCATTCAATAAATCGGTTTCTACGGTGATGGAAATAGGACCGCTGCTCGGTTCTGCAAAGTGTGCAATGAGGGTTACATCGCTCGCTATGCTTATGGTGGTCGTGTCTGATTGTGAATCTCCCAGTGTAGCCGTACCTGAAGCGACTTCCCAACCTACGAAATTGCCGCATAGAGCTCCATCTGATGCTGCAAAAAGATCGATAGGAAGATCGGCAAAATAGGTTCCGGAATAAGGCGTGTTCGTTGAGTTTAAATCAAGCGACTCTACTTCGATTTCACCCAAGCCATCGATCTGAACGGTGAGCGTGTATGCTGTTACGTTGTAACAATCTTCTATTCCGGTTATTATTTCTGAATTGCATCGAGCCAAAATATAATCTCGCAATTCCTGCACGCTCGCTTGCCAACCGGAATAAGTGCCGCCCCAGCGGGTGCAATGGCGTTGCATTTCGGGATCGATCACAGCTATCATGCTGTCCAAGACTTCAATCATGCGCGTGCAAGAGAAAATGCCGTTCGAAAGTGTTGCATAACGCTGGATGTAGTCGGCAAAAAAATCTTCATTGTCGAATAATGCATTCAGAACAGGAACGTGTCCTTGTCCGCCTACATCGCCCATACCATCGATCTGACAAGGATCTGCAGTTGGCTGATTGGAGGGCACTCCTGTATAGTTGACGTAATGTCCAAATGAAGCATCATTATCCCACAAGGCATATCGCCAACGTCGGGCATCTCCCGCCGGATTTCTTCCGCGCCACCAAGCGGTATTCCAGTTGAGCCAATCGGTTGAAACGATGTATCCATTCAGAATGAAGTAATCAATCAAACTCATGTGGTTGTACTGCGTCAGTACGTAGTCGTAATTGGCAGGATCGGTCATGTCGTTGCCTGTAATGAATGCGACCAAGTCGTACCAATCATTTCCGGTGCCGTATTCATTCCATGTACCGCCCCACGTTTTCATAAAATCAACAAATCCATCGGGTTGGTCATAATAGAATTTGGTGTAGTCGATGTCATCCACTTTCTCACGAGCATCATACACTCCCCAATATTGGCCATTGATATAAACGACACATGATTCTACTTTTCTTTCATCTAGGTGTAGGTTTCCTATTTCCGATAATCGGTGCACATATGAATCTCGAATGTGTGCACCGCCAGAGTTGGGGTAATTGTCATTGGCCGCAGCTTTGAAAATGAGTCGCTCGTATCCTTGCCGATTACTACTGGTGAAAACCGGAAACTGAACTTCATTGTCATATCCCAGTGCATCGCGGGTGACGTAGTCGAAGCCGCGCTGAGGATAGGCGTTTGAATCATTCCCATGTTCATTGCTATCGCCGGTTGCTTCTGCTATAAAGGTTCCGTTGGGTGTAAAAAACTCAATGTGCGTTAGTTCATTATCGACCCAGCTCCCGTCTGAAAGGGTTCCGCCTGATATGTTCACAATCATCACTTCATGAATGTCGTTGCCGAAGAAGTAGGTGTTTGTTTCGATAAAACTCGGAAGAATGGCCGGGTTGCTTGAGTATGAAATGGCACGAAGGCTTGTTGTAGTGCTAATGGATATCGGCCCACCGTATACTGCAGAAGTGTTCGTCGGTTCGGAACCATCCAACGTATAATAGACGGTAGTGTTGGGCCCCGATGTAATGGTAACGTTGATTGGCCCCGACTTATACCCGGCTACTTCCGAAAAGACTGGAGTGGTCGCATAACCGTTGTAATTGGCTCCGCCGTTGGAGGCATTTTGAGTCGGGTTAGTGAAAATAGCAAAGTTGGCAGCTGCATCGGTAATGCGGCCATACGAATGATTCGCTTGGAAACTACCTAATGTTGCCATGTCGTAAGCCTCGAGAATGGTACCGCTTGCATTAGAGAATACGATATCCTCTCCATTTGTTTGGGTAACTCTGAAGCTGGTGTTCAAAAAACCAAATTGATTTGGATCATAATCTCCTGTGCCTGAAAGAAGAATGATTCGATGTGAATTGGCATTAACGGTGGTACCAGCCGGAATCTGCCATTTCATCGGATCAGTCTCTTCGTTACTTAACCAAAAGCCACCAATATTTACCGCAACCCCCAACGGGTTGTAGAGTTCAACCCAGTCTTCGTTGTCACCGCCCTGATCCCAATCGGAATAGTTAGCGACACAAAACTCATTGATTACTACTTGTCCGAAGCTAGCTGTGTTCAATAAAATGAATAAAAACGCTAGACTTTTCAATTTCATACTCGACACTCTAAACAGGTTACCCTTGGTTGACCCTACAAAAGTACTTAGGGTTGCATGTAAAAACCTTTTCAAACCTAAAAGGTTGACCAGGCAATGCCGTTTGTTTACATTCGCTCTATGGTCGAGATAAAAACCATTCTTGCTTTCGTCGTGCTAGGTTTGTTGCTGACGATTGGTTGCAACTATCGAAAGTCGCAGGATGAATTTGATTTTTCTCAACTTGTGGGCAGTTGGTCGTCTACAAATGCGGAAGCCTCACAAATGGAGGAATGGGAGAGGCAGAAC
>JAIYBR010000273.1 GCA_027488435.1 Flavobacteriales bacterium | reverse complement strand
TTGCTTATCATTGGTTCAGGGCGCGATTTGGAAAACATCAAACGTGTTGTTGCTGAACGAAAATGGAACGACCGTGTGAAGTTCATCGCGAAGTTGCCCTTCGCTGAATTGCAGCGCTACACTGCTATTGCCGACGTGGGCGTTTCACTCGATAAGCCATTGCATCTCAATTACGCGTACTCGCTTCCCAACAAATTGTTCGACTACATCCATGCTGGATTGCCAGTTCTCGTATCCGATTTGCCTGAGCTCCGCAGCGTGGTCGATACGTATAAAATTGGAAAAGTCGTTAGTAGGGTAGAGCCTCGCGAAATAGCTTCTGTGTTGCATCAAATGTTTGAGAGTGGCGAAATGGAAACATGGAGAAGCAATGCGTTCAAAGCGGCAAAAGAACTTAACTGGCAGAATGAACAGGAAGTAATTCGAAAGGTGTATAGTGCGCTGCGCTAACTTATCTCAGCTGTTTAATAATGAATTTAGCGAAGATGAAAGGCGTCAATAAAAGAGATGATAGCAGTCCCAGTCTTTTTCTTTTCAGATGAAACTCTTCGCGATAAAGCGAAAGGTTGAATTGCTTTGAAAGTCCCGATGCTTCGCACTCGGCAACCATTACATCCATTCTTTTGCTTGGTACCTTTTGTTTGAATAAAGAAAGATGAAAGTCATAGTCGGCCAAGACTTTCAGCGATGAGTCGAACATCTCTTTTTCAAACAAGCATTTCCGATAGAATGCACTTTGCTGGTGCAGGGTGTTGCGCAGATAAAGACCGCTTCCCATTGAGCTCATGTGTACTTCAGGTACAAGGCTGTGCTTGATATTTACGTTGCGAACACTTCCGTAAAGGAGAGAGCAAGAATCGTTCATATAAGCGGCAACCGATTCGAGCACGTCAACAGCACTTAGGGCATCGTCACTGCCGAGAACGTAAATCCAGTCACCGGTAGCTCGCTGAATTCCTTTGTTGATTGCATCATAAACACCCTTGTCCTTTTCACTAAACCAATGGGTAATCCTTTTTTCGTTGGCCTTGATAACGTCGAGCGTTCCATCTGTTGAGCCACCATCGATGATGAAAATTTCGTGCGCTGAGAACGATTGATTGCTCACGCTGCGAATTGCTGCTTCCAGCGTGCGCCGCGAATTATACGTGGGAATGATTACGCTTATTTTCGGTCGATTCATCATGCATTCACAGCTTCATAAGCTGCGATGTCGGTGGTTTCTTTAATCTCCTGACCATCGCATAAAATGACACGTCCATTGAATTTTCGCATCGTGTTGAAGTCGTGCGATACCATGAGAACTGCGGTGCCCGATCGGCTTATGGCCAGTAGCAAGTTCAGTATTTCGTGGCTTGTCTTCGGGTCGAGGTTGCCCGTCGGTTCATCGGCGAGAATGAGTTGTGGTGTATTGAGCAGCGCACGTGCTATCACCACACGTTGTTGCTCGCCACCGCTCAACTCATGTGGCATTTTATTTCCTTTATGATCGAGGTCCACAAGATTCAGCACGCTGTTCATACGTGCGGTAATTGCCTTTTCATCTGTCCAACCTGTAGCTCGAAGCACGAAGTCGAGGTTGTCGAATACAGTTCGATCGGTGAGTAATTCGAAATCTTGAAATACGATACCCAATTCGCGACGCAGATACGGTATTTGTGAACGGCGCAACTTTTCCAGGTCAAAGCCGCAGCATTTCGCCTGGCCTTTGGCAAGGGGCAATTCGGCATAGAGCGTTTTGAGCAAACTGCTTTTACCGCTTCCTGTTTTGCCAATCAGGTACACAAATTCACCGGCTTTGATTTCCAGATTTACGTCTTTGAGAATCACGTTCTCTTTCTGACGAATCTCGGCGTGTTCAATTTTTACGACGACTTTTTCTTCCGACATGGCCATGAGGTATTTGCTTCAAATTTGGGGAGAGAATGAATGCCAATGGTGTTTGTTGGAATGCGTTTTCAACAATGGCCAATGCGAAGTGAGTAGGATTGTAGGAATAAAGGATAGCAGGATTATAATCCTGCTATCCTTTATTCCTATAATCCTAAAAAAAATGTAACCTTCCATTTCTCACCCCCGTACCAAAGGTGTGATTTGTTTTTTTGGTTAATTAATGGATTTGGTTAAGTAAGGCAGCCTCCCAACGGGGAGGCTTTCTTATTTTAAGGACGAAGGACGAAGTGCGAGGGATGAAGGGAGTTCAATCTTTGTAGAATCTCGCCCTTCGCCCTTATATGTGATCCCGAAGGGATTCGAACCCCTGACCCGCAGATTAGAAATCTGCTGCTCTATCCAACTGAGCTACGGGACCTCTATAAACTTCAAAGTCCAAAATCCGATTTTCCAAGGAAATTCAGATTTTGAACTTTTTTGTCGGGGTGGCAGGATTCGAACCTACGACCTTCTGCTCCCAAAGCAGACGCGATACCGGGCTACGCTACACCCCGAAAATTTTTGCAAACATACGCACGAGCCTTTGTCGTTTCAAGATTTTCCTTCAGCCTATTTTCAAAACCGAATTAAACGTCTTTCTGTTCGCTTGCGGAGAGGGGGGGATTCGAACCCCCGGTAAGGGTTACCCCCTACGACAGTTTAGCAAACTGTTGGTTTCAGCCACTCACCCACCTCTCCAGGTGGTTTCCCAATTTTGGGACGGCAAATGTAGTCCATATCGCCACCGCTGCAAACACCCCCGGAAAAAAAAT
>JAIYBR010000110.1 GCA_027488435.1 Flavobacteriales bacterium | reverse complement strand
GTTGTTGAATGTTGCAGTCTCCCAGCACTCAATCGTTGGCTGAACAGGCTGCGTGCCTGTTACATCCCACTGACACGTTGCGTTATTGAACGTTGCAGTCTCCCAGCACTCAATCGTTGGCTGAACAGGCTGAATAATCTCGACATTTAAGACAATTGGATCAGCTGAACAGCCATTTCCATTCTCTTCGACCACAGTAACTGTGTAAGATCCAATGAGAACTGCTGACCAGTCAATACTAATGCGATTCGAGCTTCCAGATGGACCGAGGTTGTTTGAAATGGTGGCCAAAGGAGTACTTACCGACCAAACATATGTTGAACCGGCTGTACCTGCCCCGCTATTCTCCAAATAGTCTACCTGATAAAACTCCAATGCCTGAGTCCCGCAAACTATTTGCTGCGGATTACTGGAGTTTGTTTGCGCCCAAGCCCATTCAGGCGCAACGAGCAAGCAAGCTCCAATCAGTAGTGGTAATAAAAACGATTTCATGTTTTAGGGTTGTTTTAATTCGTTAAGGAGGTTAAGGTTTGTTAGGTCTTTATCGTGTCGCTTCAGCAACGCCGCGCATGCAGCCCTGCCGATCGGAGGTAAATTAAAATTATGAAAGGACGCAAGTAACCAATGGCGTGTCCGATTTCGCTTCATTCGGTTAGATCTAATCGATTCTGTATTCATGTTTATTTTCAATTCTTTCGCTATTAATTCAACT
Source organism: Flavobacteriales bacterium (assembly GCA_027488435.1). Lineage (GTDB taxonomy): Bacteria > Bacteroidota > Bacteroidia > Flavobacteriales_D > Sanyastnellaceae > JAIBBG01. Next base: position 13,227 of record JAIYBR010000110.1, on the reverse strand, counting down.
CAGGTCCTTCCCTTTTTTCAATCAAACTGAGCTTTGTCTTTTGTTCTGTGTTTCTATTCTCATTCTTTTTATTTCATTGTTCACTAAACGTCTAGTCGTGGTAAATACCATTTGTTGAAGGGGTCGGATTTACCACTACTCCTATTTGTACGCCAATTGCACATTGTCCGGCTGCAGGTGTAAACGTATATGAGCCGCTCGTTTGATTGCTTACAGGTCCCGTCCAGGCGCCCGTTACAGGAGGCACGTTGGTTGACGAGGTGGGTAATGTGGGTGCCACATCGCCTTGACAAATCGGTGCAGGCGCTGTGAACGTTGGCGTAACGCTGGGAGAAACCGTTACACAACGCTCCTCATAGCAATCCTGCGTTACCTGATACACAATCGCATTGGGGGCCGCATTCGGGAACGATATGGCACTGTTACCGTAATTGTTGTCGCCTGCATTAGCAACCGAAAAAAACTGGTTGCTCACAAGCGTCGCTGTATTGGCTCCGGGATCATTGATGAGCATTCCAAATACATTCAGCGAAACCGGATTTCCGATTGAAGCAAGCGGCACATACAATTCAAAGCCGCGCGTCAAGTCATTGTCGATGAAACTTTCTTGATAACCAAACTGCGCACTCGGGCTGCTTCCCAAAAAGCTGTTTGTATTTGCTACCATATCATACAAATCATAGAAAGTGGTTGACCCCACCAAGTTCGCCCGATTGATCGATAGAATATAATCTGCTTCAAAACCGGGATCGAACTGAATGCCACCATCCAAATTCCGAATGCCATCCGTGAAAGGACCTGCATTCGATCGATTCACCCATGCAGAGAGTGCGTTGTAGCCGCCCGGTTTACTATCAATAAAAAGCAGGATGCGGTTATTCTCGACCGGTAGTGTTCCATCGACTTCATTGCCCGCAACACCGATGTATAATCGACCATTTCGGTTAAGTATTTTCAATCCGTCGAGACGCGTATCTGCAACCGTGAAAGGCGCCTGGCTGGCAGGACCTCCGGTGGTACCCAGAATGACAGGTGTCCAGCTCGGGTCGGTGAGATTGCCATCCATTATCGGCGGCGCCGGATACGATCGCACACAAACTTGCGAACCTGCAGCGAGTGCTGTGGTATCCAATATGCCCACTGCACTTGCAGGGCCTACCGACACACCATTCACAAAGAACTCATACCATGAACCACCGCCGGCGGTAAACACAGAATCGCGAATCGCGCATGGGTTTGCCGGCGCAAGGGTTGGAATTGCAGGAGCCGCCTGAATAACTACCGAGGCTTGCGTTTGAAAAGCAGCGCATCCATTGGCCGCGGCGATGGAATAAGTGACTGTATACGTTCCCGGAGATGCCGTGGTAGGGTTAAACGTGCCCGATGGGGTGAGAGCCAAACCAGCCGGTAGCGCAGTAAACGTTCCACCAAGTGCACCAACCACTGTTGGGCTTTGAACGGCCGTGGCACTGTTACAGATGGGAGAGGCGTAAGCAAGCGAAGCTTGAGGACTTGAAGTTTCAGTAACGGTTACAATGGCTACGTCGGCAGGACAGATATTCAATGCCGACTGCACGGTGTAGGTATACGTCCCCGGATTATCGGTTAGCGGATTATAATTACCCAGCGAGCCATTGTCAAGTGCCGAAGGCCCAGTCCACGTTCCGGTGGTTGCCGGTGAGCCGGTCAATGAGTTGAACAGAGCAACCGGGGTTCCCGACGCACAAACGGAAACGGCACCATCTACTCCTGCATTGGGCAGTGCATCGACGGTGAGCACACCACTTACGTTGGTTGTTCCATTCCAAATTCCGCCACCCGCAGCATTGTAGCCACCATACTGCCAAGCGCAGCCATTGATTTGGTAGCGGAAAGCGTAGTAGTATATACCCGCAGCCAGGCCACTTAATGTTCCCTGATATTCATCGTTATTCAGAACTTGCGCATTAAAGTTGGCATTCACCCAATTCGTCCAGGTAGCCGGATCGTTATTGATAGGACTGTATCCAATTTGCACCGTTACACCCGGCGCAGCACCCGCCAGCTCGGTATTGATTGCGCCCGTGTTATACAATTGACCATAGGCATTGAAAGAACCGGTTGAGCAAATAGTCGCCGAAGATGGGAATTGTAGATTAACAAAATCCAATACATCATTGACGATGATTGTGCCAGAAGCATTCACATTACCGCAGCCTCCAATCAATGGAATTGTGTAACTATAAACGCCGGGCACAGTAGGTGTTCCACTAATGGTTATGACATTAGCAGACCACGACGCTGTTACGCCCGCGGGCAAACCCGTTGCGCTGCCAATTCCAGTTGCACCGGTGGTACTAATCGTTATAGGTGTGAGAGCAATGTTCGGGCAAAGTGTAGGACTGGCAGAAGGCGCACTAGCTGTATTGATTGGATTCACCGTAACGGTAGACACAACAGAACTCCCCGAACAACCATTCAAGCTCGGAACTACAGTGTAAACTGCATTCCCTGCTACCGAACCTGTAGCGGTGAGCGTTTGAGCAATGCTACTTCCGCTGCCACTCGATGCACCTGTCACAGCAGTCGAAACTTGTGTCCAGGTAAACGTAGCGCCTGCAGGTGTGCTGCTTAGCGGAAGGTTTGTAGCAGCGCCCGAGCAAATGGTTGATGTGGCTGTAACGGACGCAACAGGAGGGTCATTGAGCACCAATTGGGCGTTTACCGTTGCAGCACAACCAGTGGGCGTAAATGTGATGGTGTATGTTCCGGCTGTGCTGGTGAATAGCGACACTGTTCCGGTGCCGCTGTTAAGATTCAGCCCTGCAGGCACAGCCGCATAAGTACCACCACCTGTCCAACTGTTGGTTGCTGTCACACTGTTAAACGCAATACAGAAAGGCCCACCGTAGTTCAAGGTAACAGGTTGTGGGGCATTCACCACAATAGTTCCTGTTGCATTCACCGCACCGCAGCCACCTGTGAGTGGAATTGAATAGCTAAACGTCCCCGAAGCAGTTGGAGTTCCCGCAATTGTAATCACGTTAGCGGCCCATGAAGCAGTAACACCGGCCGGGAGTCCGGTTGGCAAGCCTATGCCTGTCGCCCCTGTAGTTGCGACGGTAATCGCAGTGAGCGCAGTGTTTAAGCAAAGCGTTGGAGTAGATGAAGGAGCTCCGGCAGTATTGAGGGGGGTCACCGTGATGCTGCCAGCAGCATTCACACTGCCACATCCGCCTGTCAACGGAATACTATAGTTGAACGTTCCGGAAGCAGTTGGTATTCCCGAAATTGTAATTACGTTAGCTGCCCACGAAGCGGTAACACCTGCAGGCAGTCCGGTTGGAGCACCTATACCTGTTGCTCCTGTAGTTGCGATGGTAATCGGAGTGAGCGCCGTACTTATGCAAAGCGTTGGGGTTGCTGAAGGAGTTCCAGCTGTATTAAGAGGATTAATAGTTACTGTTAAAGGTGCAGTGGTTGCGCATATGCCTGCAGTAGGAGTAAACGTATAAGCAGTCGTTGTTGAATTGTTGATGGCAGGCGCCCAAGTACCGGTTACGGGAGGAACGTTAGTAGACGAAGTAGGCAATGCAGGTATAGCTGCGCCACTGCAATAAGGACCAACCGGAACGAACGTGGGGGTTATGGGGTTAGGCGCAGTTAGGGTGATTGAATTGTCTTGGACAGAGAATGGCGCCACGCAGTCATAATCAAGGTAAGTTGCTGCTCCGCTCTGAGAAAAATTCACGTATGCGCCATCACTGTTAACCAACGGCCCTGCATCATAGGTAACCTGATCAGTGCACCCGCCTCCAAAAGACATCACTAAGGTTCTGGTTCCTGTTCCACTTCCATTTACAAAATAACCAGATGGATTAGATGCGCAATGGAAAGCCATGAAAAGCGTGTCGGAAACATTAGCGAACGTACTAGAAGGAATATTGGGTACGTTGCTGGTCATAATAACGACATTCGCATTAGCAGGAAGGATTCCTCCAACGGGAATAGGAAGTATTACCCCTCCCGCTGTAATGGCGGCATTAGCAGCTGTGATGAAAGCAGGATTCGCGCAATTAAAATTTGTAAATGTATTTGCAGGCCATGTCACCGTTGCAGCATTCAAATTCAGTGGAGAACTACCAATTTGAATGAAGAACATCTCATTGAGGCCCTCTTCTAAACCTCCGGGACAGGCGTCAACCCCAATACTCTGTATCTGAAAACACCCACCCACCGGAGTAAAAGCCTGAGACTGGCAGCCATTGGCATCTGTAACCGTGACATTATAAGTGCCGGGACAAAGGGCAGTCAAACTTGCCGTTGTTCCGCCATTGCTCCAGTTATAAGTATAGGGTGAAGTACCGCCTACAACATCTACTATTGCTGTGCCATTGCAGGGCGGTATGCTGCATGTTGGATTAGTGCCGTGGGCGTATACCAGAGGACGCTCATTCACTGTAATTGGCACAACCACCGGAGTAGCACAACCACCGGCAGCTGGCGTAAATGTATAATTCGTGGTGCCCACAACAGTAGTATTTATAGTTGTGGGACTCCATGTACCTGCAACACCATTTGTGCTTGTGGTGGGCAATGCAGCAGGAGTTTGATTAAAGCAATAAGGTTCGAAGGTTGGAAAAGTAGGAGCGACTCCTGGACTAACTGTAATCGTTGCTGAATTATTCAAGATCTGCGAACATCCACCCGCAATTTGCGCTAAGGTTACAGTTACCGTGGTAGTAACAAGTAATGCAGGAGTTGGCACGGTCACGGAACCGGTTGCGCCTGTATTTGTGATCAGGTTGCCACTTCCCAAGTTGTAGGTCACGGTTGCCGATGGAGTGCCGGTAAAAGTCAATTGTGAAATGCCTCCCGGGCAGATGGGAGATGTGGCGGTTACAGTTACGTTTATGGATGAAGTTACATTTATAACTATGCTGAGTGGTACAGAGCAACCATTGGCACTCACCTGGGTAAACGTTATTACAGCTCCAGTAGGCCAAGTAGCACCAAGACTAACACTCGAAGGCCCAACGTTGGCTAACCCTGTTGCATTCATTACAAATGTGCCACTGCCCCCGGCTGAAGTCGTCCAGGACAAAGTACCATTAGGTGTTCCGGTGAAATTGATAGTCGAAGACGATCCTGGACAAATCGTTGAGGATGATGTAAGCGTTGCTGTTGGCAGAGCGTTTACGGTAACCACTCTTGAAACGGTAACGGATGTTGTGCAAGGCACAGCGCCGGCGCTTATCACATTTACCAAGGCAAACGTTGTGTTTGCCGTTAGTGCGGCAGAGTTGATGGTCGTTGTTCCTCCAGCACCAATCACCACACTTTGCGGTGTTCCACCCGCCGTATAGTTTACCGTTGCACCCGCTGTGCCTGTGAATGTAAGAGCCGATGTTTGCCCCGAACAGATTGGACTGACGACAGACAAGTTCGCAGTTGCATTCGGTAGTATGGAAAAAGTAACGTTTCCGGAAACATTCACTACACAAGGAGGAGCGCCTCCGGAAGACACACTGATGAGTGCATAGGTCGTAGCGGAAATCAAAGCTGCTGTTGTAACACTTGCTGTGCCGGCAGCCGACAAGGTAATGGTTTGCGCAGCACCACCGTTGATGCTGTAGGAGACAATTGCTCCCGGAGTTCCCGTGAAATTGACCGTTCCTGTGGAACCGGAGCAGATAGAAGACACCGGTGTTGTTATCGTCGCCGATAGTGTAGGCCCCGCTAAAACTGCAAATGACACATTACTTGTGCAGCCGGTAGCATCTGTCACTCGCAGGATATAATCGCCGGGGGCTAGATTTGATGCAACCGAAGTACCGGCAACATTGGCATCAGTTTGAATCGCGGTGCCCCCCGCATTCAACCATACGTATGTCCATGGACCCGTTCCCAAACCTTGACCTGTAGCCGAACCATTGTTAAGGCCCGCACATGTCTGATTAGTTACTGTTAGAGTGGGAGTTGGGCAACAATTAGATTGTGCGAAGAATGTAACAAGAGGATCAAGATTGCAAGCCAAGGATGTCCACGACCCCGACTCCCCATCACCCGTTGTATTGATATTGATATTTAACGGCTGATCTTGGGTACACCCGGCCAATTGTTTGGTGCGTATTTGCCAGCAAAAATTCCAAGCGCAAGCGCCAGGGTTTGCATCACCGAAATTGTTTCCCGGATTTCCATCTATAGGCGGACCACCAGATGCCGTCTCGAAGTAAAAACCAGGACCGAAAACCGCACCAGTCGCGGAACTAGTGACGTTGGAATTATACCAAGACCATGTACCTCCGGTTGCGCAGCTATTTCCTGTGGCTCCTCCCGTGGTGGTGGTTGGTAAAGGAACGAACGTGGACATGTCCCAGCCAGGTCCGAAAGTAGGCACTACACCATGCAACCAGTTCGCTGATGTTTGCTGATAACTTGTTACAGTGTAACAAAAAGTGACTAGAGTACCAGCCTGATATTGTCCGTTGACCGGAGGTGGTGTAGCATCCAGACTGGCAGCCAAAACACATCCTGCGCAGTCATAGTTATTTTGAAGCGTGAGAGTAAATGTGCATTGATCAAGCACATCTCCACCACTCACTTGAAGATAATAAGTCCCTGCAGCAAGTCCTTGAATCTGGGCATTTAAAAATCCACCCGAACCAATCGCGCAGCCTCGCGGCACCAGATTAGCACAATTCGTTCCTTCATAAAGTGCAACATTGGGAGTTCCCAAACCATTAACTGTAATATTTAAAATGGGCGCTACCAGCGTAAACCGATACCACACATCGGCTGCAGGTGTCGCTTGGTTACCGGCAGGCTGACACCCCAAAAGCGAGGTGTAATTGGGCTCCGCCGTAGCACATACGTTTGTCAAATTAAAGTTTACTGGAGTTCCCACCCCATTGGGACAAGCCGCCGGAGTTGGCACTGCTCCGAGGTTTTGAGCACCACTGCAGGCATCATTCGCAGGAGCTGGGCCACCATTGCATGCTGCCGCGCAAGGGGTTTGACAAGCTATACTCAAAGAAAATGCAGAGGTTGTTGCTGTAGCACCCGAGATTAAGATGTAATAAGTCTGACCGTTGGCTGCTAACCAAGCATAACTCGCCGCATTACCGGCACAGAGAGGCCCGTTATTGTCATTTCCTCCTACACAGTTGACAGCACTGCAGTTTGCGCCTGTAAAAACTTGAATACGGCTATCCCATGCAGTTCCACAAAGAGAGGCAACTGTGTTTACTCCGCCGCCGACTATGGAGTACCAAACCCCGGGTTGGGTTTGAGTAAAACCACCACATGCCTGACCTTCTCCTGTTCCACCGGGAGTAGCATTGACCGTTGTGCCATTGACCGTTTGACCGCAGGTAATTGGCGCAGCATTGCATATTAAATCATTAGCCGGTGGTGTAGGAGGTGGAGTGCAAGTGAGCGCCAGATTGAACGCGGACGAGGAAGAAAAACCAGAAACCAAAATGTAATAATTGACCCCCACCACAGATGTCCATTGGTAGGAGGCCTCAGACCCAGGGCAGGCAGGACCACCATCATCATTACCCCCCACACAGACAATTGCATTACAATTAGCCCCTGAAAATACTTGAATTCTACTATCCCATGCAGCGGTTCCGCACAAGGAAGCTGTCATTATCTGACCATCACCTACTACAGAATACCACACGCCCGGTTGTGTTGCAGTGCCACCGCAAGCGTTGGCAACTTCACCTGTGCCTGTTAACGTTGCGCCTATGGTTGTTCCTGCAAGGGTCTGTCCGCAAGTAATGGGTGTAGCGCTACAAATTAAATCGTTACAGTTGATAGAATAAGACACCGCATTTGTAACATTCGTTGAGCCTCCATTCGAGCATGTGGTGACCAGCTGATAAAATGTGTTGACCGTTGCCGATGTAGCAAAATTCGCGGCATTCGCGCCCGGTATATTTACCCAACTGCCGGCTAAACCGGTTGGAGACGATTGCCACTGGTAGGTTATCCCACTGCCAAATGTTAAACCCGATGCAGACAGGTTGAACTCAACAGAAGGACAGCCCGTCGCCGATGAAATCAAGGCTGTTCCAGCATTCGGCGTGCCCGCACACGAAGCGCCAGCTGTAACCGTAAAGCAATAGTCCTCGGTTTCGCCATAAGTATAGGCAGCTGACGCATAATTCGTTGTCGAAGCAGTGGCTTCGACATTGACCACTCGCATGCGAGTGGTTCCAAGAGTTGCTGTGGCGAGCACTGTGAAGCTTCCTACCGCGGTTTGATTTCCATTGACAGCTGCAGCTTGCGAATACGCTTGCTCTCCAGCATCGGCAAAATCACCATCTTGGTTCCAGTCCACATAGATCTGAAAGAAATTAGTAAAATTCCCGCCGCAAGTAGTCATGGATAATGAAAAGGGGATTACACTACCTTGAACACCCGATGGACCAGCTACTGATTCAGTATAGTTGCTATAACGAAATGCTACAGAACCGGCACCGGGGGCCAATGCGCCGCAGACACTTGTATTATTCATGGCCCCAACCGTGACATTGGTTATATCTTCATCGGCTGTTGAAGTTGCAAAATTCAATGGATAAGCCGCGCATGCACAACTCCCACCTGTCACCGTGTAAACAACCGTATTCGTATTTGAGCTAACACCGCTATTCGTGCAGGTGGTTACCAATTGATAGTAGGTGGTTGCCGCTGCCGAAGACACAAAATTGGCGGCATTCGCTCCTGCGATATTTGTCCAAGGCCCGGCTGCAGAGCTAGCGGATTGCCATTGATAAGTGACCCCTGTGTCGATTGTCAATCCCGTCGCGCTCAGTGTGAAGTTAGCAGAAGGACAGCCTGAATTTACTGAAATCAGTGATGTCCCAGCGTTGGGAGTTCCCGAACAAGCGGCAGAAGCGATATAGGTTAGACTGATATTATCAATTGCACTGCCGGGAAGGACACCTACAGAAGCATCATTCTGCCAAGTGAATATGAGCCGCACTGTAGTTCCGGCCAAGCCATTCGGCAACGAAATGGTGGCCAGCGTATAAACCGGAGGTGCTTGAACGACTGGCTGTGTCCAAACGTTCGTTGCGCCAACGGGTGCAGCCGCATTGACAACAGGGGTAGTCGTGATAGGCGCCGTGTATACTAATGCCCGATCGAAATTCAATTCTCCCGCGCCCTTCCAGTAAAAACTGAGCTCAATATTGGTCGCACCCGCAGGTATGGCAATATCCCTATAGAAATGGGATGCTCTTGCTGCAGTGGTAAGATAAGCCCATGTACCAGCCGTATTGTCAATTGTATAAGCACCGCGAGCACCCGCGTAAGAAACTGCGCCTGCGCCAACCTCCCAAGCGCTCCGTGCAGCATTTACCGCTGTCCAACCGTTCGCGGCAAAGGTTGCCCCTGTTTCAAACCCACCATCACCGGTTGGAGACAATAACACAATTTGCCCAAAAACAGCAGTCGACTTTGTAAGAATAAGCAAAACAACACACACGAATTTCAAACCGCTAACTCGCAGTGCAGTCTTGAAGGAACTATATGAGCAACTCGTTCGCAAAAGTTTTGACAACTCAATCCAGAACTCAAGTGAGTGCCGTTATATAAGTAGTTTAGTGGTTAAAGTTAAATAATTCAGCGAACGCCAAACAACACACACAGTGCTAGTTCAGAATTCGTTTAGGTAGTTGCACGCATAGGTGCCGAACAAACTTAGACAAAAATCCTACATAAACGACAGAAGATAGAATTGTCAGCTCAATTTAAAGCAAACACTAATAAACAGGAACATACGGATGTCTAGACAACAGTATACATAATGATTCCAGCGCACACGGCAACATTTAGCGAATGCTTGGTTCCATGCTGCTCTATTTCGATAACCCCTGAACAGGCGTCGATTACATCCTGCCCTACTCCATCTACCTCATTGCCTAACACAAACGCATAGCGCTCATCATTGATGCGTTTGAATTCATGGAGAGTAACACTGTTTTCAGCTTGTTCAATCGCATAGCAAACCACACCGGCTGAACTCAATTGAGCGACAGCCTCGGCTGTCGACGATGCATATTCCCAGTGCACCGTTTCCGTAGAACCCAGCGCGCTTTTCAATACTTCCCTATTGGGCGGCACAGGTGTGATACCGCAGCAAATTATCTTCTCAATGTTGAATGCATCAGCACTTCGGAAAATACTGCCCACGTTCAAACCACTGCGCACGTTGTCGAGCACAATTATGATAGGAAACTTTTCTCGGGCACGAAACTCCTCCGCACTGAGGCGGTTGAGTTCGGGGGTGGATAGCTTGCGGTGGTTCATGTGAGTGGCGAGTGGCGAGTGGCGAGTGGCGAGTGGCGAAATAAGTTACCAAACTATAGAATGCATAGATAAAAAAGACTTTTTTTATTTTTTAAAACCTGCCCGCCTTAACTCGCCAATCGCCACTCGCCATTCAAATTCGCCTCTATTCCAACGTGAGTATAAATGGCAACCTCGCCTGCACTCCCTGCCAACTGGCGGCTTCCTTCACTTGCTTGTATACAAGGTACTGATCGCCGAGCACTTCTTTGGCCAGTGCCGCTTCCTTGGCACCGGATAGCTTCTCTACAAACTTCTGGAATGGGTCGATGAGGGCGGGAAGCTCTCTCACGGCATAATCGCTCATGCCTGCGGCTTGCGCAGCGGCCTTAACGCAATCTTCCAAGTCCCCAATTTCGTCCACCAAACCAATTTCCTTAGCGTCTTCCCCACTCCACACGCGACCCTGACCAATGCTATCCACCTGGGCCTGGGTCATCTTGCGTCCCTTGGCAACCTTGGCCGTAAAGTCATTGTAAATCTCGCCTATCATAATTTGCATGGCTTTCATTTCAGCGGCGTCGAGTGGCTTTGAAACAGACACCAAATCAGCATGGGGATTGGTTTCATAGCGATCGAAGGTTATGCCCAGCTTTCCATCCAAAAACTTCTGAAGGTTGGGTATTACGCCAAACACACCGATAGAACCGGTTATGGTATTCGCATTCGCATAAATCTTATCGGCACTGCTGGCGATGTAATACCCACCGGAAGCGGCATAGTCGCCCATCGACACATAGAATGGCTTTCCACTTTGCTTGATGAGCTCTGTCTCGCGCCAAATGACATCCGAAGCCAACGCACTGCCACCGGGCGAATTCACGCGCAACACGATGGCTTTCACCTTTTCGTCTTCACGGGCCTGTTTCAAGGCCTTTGCAATGCGCTCGCTACCGATGGTCTCGTCGTCGCCTTCGCCACTCTGTATGGCTCCAACTGCATAAACAACCGCCACCTTTTCCTTTCCATAGCTCGATTCATCATCGCCACCCTTGTGGTATTCCGCCAGCTTCACCATGTTGAGTTCATCGTCGTCGGCATCGGCAGCTACACCAACCTTTGTCTTCAAGGTGGTCATCACTTCATCGCGATAGCGCAGCCCGTTCACCAAACCTGAAGTCTGCAATGCATCGTTGCTTGCAAACGTGAGTGAATCTGCGAACAAATTCAACTGCTCAACAGTCACATTGCGCGAAGCGGAAATATCATCAAGCATAACTCGCCAGATGTCGTCGATGAAGGTTTTCATCTGTGCACGGTTCTCGTCCGACATGTGGTCATACATATAGGGTTCCACCGCACTCTTGAATTTGTTGTTGGGTCCGCGAATGACTTGCGCCTCAACGCCGAGCTTATCGAACAACTTCTTGTAATACATGATTTCGGCATTCATACCGCGCCAGTCGAAGGTGCCTTCCGGATACATATACACCTCATCGGCGGCACTCGCAATATAATATTCAGCCTGTCCGAAATTTTCAGCATACGCCACCACAAACTTGCCGCTGCTGCGGAAGTTCTCGATGGCTCGGCGCATATCGAGCAAGGTGCTTGGAGCAGCTTGAACGTTGATGGGCTCCAGGAAAACTCCCTTTACTTTTTCATCGGTGCGCGCCTTTTCGAGATCTGCAATAAACTGGTCGAGACCGATTTTGTTTCCACCTTCCATGGAGAATGGATCGATGTTCAAATCGTTGTCGGAAGCACGTTCAGAAGTTGGCTGATCGATTACAATGTGCAAGATTGAATTGTCGTGAACATGGCTTTCATTGCCTTCTGTGCCTGTGGCGACAGCAACTACAATTAAAAGGACTACAGCAAGAATCATGAGGCCTATCGCCAGGAATGTTCCCAGCATAGATGCCAACATCGACTTTAAAAAGTTCATGGGTTTGATTTTACGGCAAACCTAAGACGGAATGGAAGTCCCGTTGTTACAATCGTAGTAAAAATGATAAATGTCGGTTTTAACCGAGCACTTCCTTCATCTTCTCACCAATCTGTGCAGGGCTATCTACCACGTGAATTCCGCATTCGCGCATGATACGCTTTTTGGCCGCAGCACTTTCATTCTCGCCACTTACAATCGCACCAGCGTGACCCATGGTACGGCCTTTTGGAGCAGTTTCACCCGCGATAAAACCTACCACCGGTTTCTTGTTACCGTTTTCCTTGATCCACATGGCCGCCTTTGGCTCGAGTTCGCCGCCAATTTCACCGATCATCACGATGCCATCCGTTGCCGGATCATTCATCAGCAGTTGAACAGCTTCAAGGGTGGTTGTTCCGATGATAGGGTCACCGCCAATACCAATTGCTGTTGTAACACCCAAACCGGCTTTTGCCAATTGGTCTGCAGCTTCATAGGTTAGTGTACCCGACTTAGAAACGATACCTACTTTACCAGGCTTGAAAACGAAGCCTGGCATGATTCCCACCTTCGCCTCACCCGCGGTAATAACTCCGGGGCAGTTCGGACCTACGAGTGTGCACCCGCGGCTCTTGCTGTATTCCTTGGCTTTTACCATATCGGCAACGGGAATTCCCTCTGTGATTGTCACGATGACTTTGATACCTGCATCGGCAGACTCCATAATCGCATCTGCAGCAAATGCCGGCGGTACGAAAATGATTGATACATCAGCGCCCGTTGACTTAACCGCATCGGCAACCGTATTGAACACAGGGCGTTCGAGGTGTGTGCTTCCACCCTTACCGGGGGTAACACCACCAACCACGTTGGTTCCGAATTCAATCATTTGTGATGCGTGAAACGTGCCTTCACTGCCTGTGAAGCCTTGCACGATAACCTTTGAATTTTTGCCAACTAGAACGCCCATGGAAATTTTGAATTTAGGGTGCGAAAATAGAGAATGATTACAAATT
>JAIYBR010000240.1 GCA_027488435.1 Flavobacteriales bacterium | reverse complement strand
TCAAGGTTGACTATGTGTTTGACAATACCATCTCCACAGGGCTAAATCTTTTCAATGGCACGCGCGCTAAAGTTTGGGCAGAGCGCTACCAGCAACCTAATGCGAAGATTGCAACAGACATCAATATCGTTGGTTTTGATGCACGACATTACGAGCGTGTTCATCGCAACTTCATTGCAGCCTTCCGCCTGGCCGGTACTACTTCGTTCGGGGCACAAAAGCTGATTAACTACCTGGGCGGCGTCGATAACTGGCTCTTTCAGCGCGTCGATAACGCAACCCCCATCAGCCCAGATGAACCTTACCGCTTCCAATCGTTTGTGGGTCCGGTGCGCGGATTTTATGTGAATGCGCGTAATGGTAATTCAGCGGTAGTAGCAAATGCTGAATTACGCTTGCCGGTATTTAAATATTTCGCCCAGAAACCAATCAAGAGCGACTTCATTGAAAACTTCCAGGTAGTTACGTTTCTTGATGCAGGAAGCGCGTGGACAGGATGGAACCCATACTCCGATGGGAATCTCTTCAATCGAACTGAATCAATAAAAAATCCGGTAACGGTTACCATTACCAATAATCGCGAGCCCTTTGTATATGGCTATGGATTCGGTTTGCATTCGCGTTTGCTGGGCTACTTTATACGCGCCGATTGGGCATGGGGCGTCGATGATGGAAGAGTGCTTGACCGCGTGTTTTATCTCTCGCTCAATATGGACTTTTGATCATTCCTGGTTGTAAATTACTTGCATCACAGTTTGGCCAACAGCGGTGAGTGTATTCTTATCGATGATGCTCATGTTGTCGTTGTGAGTATGATGGTAAGCACCAAAAACATAACCTCCCAATCCCATAGCCATGATTTGCGGTTTAGTGTCGATGATATCGACACAACGAATGCCTCCTTTGGTAACAAACACATGATCGTCTACTACACCTTCGATTTCATCAGCAGTAAATGCTGAAGCATATCCCAATTTGTTTGCAGTATTCCAGATGAGGTTTACAACATCGGGGGCGTTTTGAGTGGAGAATTTCTCTTTGTTGAATGTTGCGTTTTCAGCACCAACCATATCGAGTAAAATTCCGAATCGTGCATTGTAATTTTCTGTGTGTTTCTGCTTTGCCCAGTATTGCGAGCCAAGACACCAGCTCGAGGTGAATCCATCGTTCAGAACTTCTTTCATGCCTTCGGCAAATTCAGCAGTGCCGAGATCTTCTGCATCGAAAAAGATGAGATCAATTCCGGCCTGGGCAGGTGAAATACCCATTTGACGCGCTATTTCGAGTAATACTCCAACGCCGCTTCCGCCGTCGTTGGCGCCGTCGATCGGTTTTTTCCAAAGCGAATTGTCCTTGTCCTTATCTCCATAGGGTCTGCTGTCCCAGTGCGCACAAAGCAAGATGCGGTTCTTCTTCTCGGGATTGTAAGAGGCAACAATGTTGCGCACAGGAATGGATTTTCCTTCGAAGGTTTTGAGTGTGGTGGTTTGCTCCATGACAGTGGCGCCAAATGATTGAAGCTTACTAACCATCCAATCGCCGCATGACTTATGAGCCGAAGTTCCGGGAACACGTGGTCCGAAGGCCACTTGCTTTTCAATCAGAGCAAAGGCAGTATCGGCTTGAAACTGTGGTGCTGCTATTTCTTTCTTCTCTGGTTGCTGCTGTTGTGGTTTAGTGACTTGCTTCTTGTCGTCTTTACATCCAACGTAAACCGTGCTGCCGGCGAAAATGGCTATCAGTACAATAGCTCCAATTTGTTTTGCTTTCATGTGGTGTTCTGTCGCTTAGCCTTCGTAGGTCCAGCTTGTTCCTTCTTTTGAATCTTTGATTTTTACTTGAATGGCCGCAAGTGCGTCGCGCAATTTGTCGGATGTTGCATAGTCCTTATTGGCTTTCGCTTCATTGCGCATGGAAATAATTACTTCCATCAGTGAACCTGATAGTTTTGAATTGTCGGTTCCTCCTTCTTCATTTTGCAAACCGAGAATATCGAAAAAGAAAGCGCGAAACGTTGTTTTCATCAACTCAATATCATTTGCCGTAAGCGACACGCTGCCTTCTTTCACAGAGTTGATAACACGCACTCCTTCGAAGAGATGGGATAGTACGATTGGAGTGTTGAAGTCATCGTTCATGGCGCTGACACAAGCCTCATTCCATTCGGTTACAGAAAAGTCAGATTGTGATGAAGCTGTTAAATGATCCAATAGATTCAGCGCGGCACACATGCGCTTGTACCCTTTTTCTGCCGCCTGCAACGCTTCGTTGCTGAAGTCGAGCGTGCTGGCGTAATGTCCCATCAGGAAAAAGAAACGAACTGTCATCGGGCTGTAGCCCTTGTCGAGCAATTTGTGATTGCCTGTGATGAGTTCTTCCGGAGTAAATCCATTGCCTTCGCTTTTGGCCATTTTCCGCCCATTCATGGTGAGCATGTTGCCATGCATCCAGTATCGCACTGGTTCGTGACCGGTGGCCCCCAGGTTTTGGGCAATTTCGCATTCGTGGTGAGGAAACTTCAGATCCATACCGCCACCGTGAATGTCGAATGACTTACCGAGGTATTTGGTGCTCATCACCGAGCATTCGATGTGCCACCCCGGGAAGCCAATACCCCAGGGCGAGTTCCACTTCATCAGGTGGCTGTCATCTGCTTTTTTCCAAAGAGCAAAGTCGAGCGAATCGCGCTTCTCATCTTGTCCATCGAGCTCGCGTGTGTTGGTATAAAGCTCGTCGATGATTCTTCCGGATAATTTTCCGTATGGATATTTTTCATTGAAGGTTCGAACATCGAAATAAACAGAACCATTACTCTCGTATGCGAAACCATTTGAAATGATGTCTTGTATCATTTCAATTTGCTCGATGATGTGACCGGTAGCCGTTGGTTCTATGGAAGGATTCAGGATATTGAATATGCGCATTACATCGTGAAACCCATTGGTGTATTTCTGCACCACTTCCATGGGTTCTAGGTTTTCGAGTTTCGCCTTCTTGGCGATCTTATCTTCTCCATCGTCAGAATCGCCGGTAAGGTGACCCACGTCGGTAATGTTTCGCACGTAGCGAACTTTATATCCCAGAAATACGAGATAGCGATACACCACATCGAAGGTCATGAAGGTGCGCACATTGCCCAAGTGCACATCGCTGTAGACGGTAGGTCCGCAAACATATAAACCCACGTGCCCTGGCGTGATGGGCACAAAACGCTCTTTCTCGCGATGAATACTATTGTAAATAGATAGATTTTGTTCCATGCCACAAAGTAAAGTCCTAATGCCGAGTATGGCCATAAAAAAACCACCGCATTTTCAGCGATGGTTTCCAGGATAGTTTAGGTAGTTTTTTGTGTTATTGATTGTTTGAGTCGGCAGCCAGTTTGCCGTTGCTTTTCCCGCGGGTAAAAATTTCTGTCCCTGTTTTCAGGCCGTCAGCGCTGTAGTGGTGGACCTTACCATTATACAATTTGCCGTTGAGGAAATCGCCACTTACGCACACATTGCCGTTGGAGTCGTAGAGCACGTTGTATCCATTGGGATCAAATTGCTGAGCCCCATTTGTCTTTTGGTTTTCTGCGATACCCACCGAACCTGCACCCATTTGTGATGCTTTCGATTGCTGTGGAGTCATGTATGATTTTACCCCACCGGGCTTAGACTTTCCATTGTCGAAGTTTCTCTCTTCCATCAACTGTCCCCGGTCGTCATATCGCTTTTGAACCCCGTGCTCTTCTCCTCCATTCATTTCTACCTCCATGGCAAGCGTTCCATTTTCATGGTAGTAATGCTGCCTGCCTTGTCTGTTGCCCTCTGAGTCATAGGTAAAGTCTTCCTTCACGATGCCATTGGAATGGTAGCGCTGAAATCGATCGCATAATTTTCCGTCTTTCCAGCGACCCGATTCTTCCAGTTTCCCGTTGGCATAATAAACCTTGTAGGGGCCTTCCGGCTTTCCTTTCATGTAGTGGATCTCGGATCGTACTGTTCCATTCGGCCAGTATTTCTTCCACACTCCTTCCTTTTCATTGTCGATGTATGCCCCTTCTTCCACTTTGGATTCAGGCGAGTACATAGGGTCTTTTAGCATCATTCCTTGAATGATCCACTCTCCTTGCTTGAGGCCTCGAGCGTCGACGGTGTTGAGCTGTTGAGATTGTGCCGACTGCATGGTGATCCATACAAAGGCTAAAATGGAGCAGCATCTCCGGGTAATTTCAGTTGATAAACGCATATAGAATTACAGTTAGGTTTGGGTGTTCGCAGTTCAGCGACACGTGCACCTATACGTGTATTCTATGAGTGGGTTTCAAGTATGTTGGCTTTTTTTTTACGAATTTCTGCCAGCATAGTGGCGCAGAGTTTTTCTGTATCGTATTCGCTTTTCCAGCCCCAATCAGCGTTTGCGGCGCTATCATCGATGCTTGCCGGCCAAGAGTCGGCAATAGCCTGACGAAAATCGGGAGTGTAAGTAATGCTGAATGCTGCGATGTCGCGTTGGATAATCGACGCGATTTGCGAAGGAGTGAAACTGCAACCGGCTATGTTGTATCCGCCTCTTTCTTTGATAGAGTCAGCAGGTGCTTCCATGATGCTGATAGTAGCGCGAATGGCATCTTCCATCATCATCATCGGTAACTCAGTGTCTTCTTTTAGGAAGCAGTTATAGCTTCCGCTTTCAATGGCTTTATGAAAAATATCCACCGCGTAGTCGGTTGTTCCACCGCCCGGGTCTGAACGAAAACCAATGAGACCCGGGTAACGAATGCTTCTGACGTCAACACCAAACCGTTCGTGGTAGTATGCGCACCAGCGCTCACCTGCGAGTTTGGAAATGCCATACACAGTTGTTGGTTCCATTACTGTGTGCTGTGGAGTATTGTGTCTGGGTGTGCTTGGCCCGAAGACAGCGATGGAGCTTGGCCAGAAAATTTTTGATATTTTTTTCGCTTTGGCTAATTCAAGCACATTGAAAAGGCCATCCATATTGAGGCGCCAGGCAAACTCGGGATTTTTTTCTGCAGTAGCCGATAGCAGAGCGGCCAGCAAGTAAACTTCACCGATGTTGTGTTTTGAAACGATGTTTTCGAGAGTGTCTTTGTCCAATACATCGATAACTTCAAACGGCCCGCTCAATAACTCCGGATCTGTTGTAGCCCGAATGTCGGATGCAACAACCCTGTTCGCGCCCAATTTTTTTCGCAGGGCCATCGTAAGTTCAATTCCTATTTGACCTGAGGCTCCTATTATCAGCGTGTTCGATTCCATAACATACACAGTTTCATTGACTGCTAGGAGCAAATGTATTAAAGCCGAATCATTGCCTGCTTATGCAACCCGGTTTTTCTATATTGAGTCTATACACTATCATTGCCTCCGTCGAAACCTGCAAGCATCGACCAACTTTATGGAACCATCCGGCTCTGCCAATGCACTTTCCTATTCTGAGTTTCAGCGTGCCTTTACCGATTGGTATGTGCCCTTGCGTAACTTTATTTATTACCGCTGCGGAGATATGGAATTGGCAGAAGACTTAGCGCAGGATTCTTTCATTAAACTGTGGGAAAGTCGAGAACGGGTTGAACGCTCTACCCTGAAGGCGTACCTCTACAAAATCGCACAGAATCACACCATCAATTACGGCAAGCGTCAGCAACTGTTCTACAAGTTTCAGAAGCATGTAGGCAATAACAGCGATTATGACACTCCTGAGAAAATGATCGAGATGCAAGAGTATGAGGAGCGCTTGCGCAAGGTTATTGCCTCCTTGCCCGAAGGGGGGCGCGAGGTTTTTCTGATGAATCGGCTCGAGGATCTTACATACCAGGAAATTGCCGATCGGCTTGGGTTGTCTGTAAAGGCAATTGAAAAGCGAATGAGTAAAGTGCTGCAGATTTTTCGAGATCAATTAGGAACCGAATTGTAATGAACTATGAGAGTCATACTCTTTATAGTCGCTTTTCTAATCTTCGAAACCGCTTTGCATGCGCAATCACGCGTAAGCGATCAAATCAATCGTGTGTCAATCTCTTCTGTGTTAAAATCCTGGTCTGAGGAGTATCAAATCGATTTCGCGTACGATAGTTACGAGCTTTCCAACTATGTTTTTACTGGCGTGTTTAAAGATGAAGCTATAGACGCGGCTATAGAAAAGTTACTGTCTGAAACTCCCTTTCAGTTTAAGTGGATTCGCAATACGTGCATTATTTATCCGGTTTCCTCCTCCAGTATTTTGCCCGGCAAGAGTGAAAAAACAGATCAGAAGACATTAGCGGGTGAGGTTCGCGATAGGCTCTCGGGCGAGAGCTTGCCTTTTGCAACTGTAAGTACAATCAATTCGGAAGTAAATACCTACACCGATGCAGATGGCAGGTTTACAATTGTAAACACCGGATCTGTTGATATGGATATATTGGTGGTTTTCTTCCTTGGCTATGAGGCCTATAAAATGCCCTTCACGTGGGCAAAAACTCCAGGGTATTCAATTGTGAAGTTGGCGCGCGCAAATGCGTTGTTGCCTGATGTCGAAATTCGAGCAACAGCCGCAAGGCCAATAAGATTTGAAAAGGATGTTTCTGTGGTTCATCTTAACCCGAATCTCTCAGGAATTCTGTATGGTGTCGGTGAGGCAGATATTACACGCGAAGTACAGCTTACTCCCGGTGTGAGCGGAGTTCAAGAAAATAATAATGGACTCTTTATTCGGGGCAGTTCGTCTGATCAATGCCAATTACTCATGGATGGCTTTACCATATATCACCAAGATCATTTCATGGGAATGTTTTCTGCGATGAATGCCAATGCCGTGAAATCGATGCGCTTGCTGGCGTGCGTGACAGACCCTTCGCAAGGAGGTCGCACTGCAGGTACTCTCGAGTTGATTGGGCGAGAAGGTGATCTGCGAAAGCCTTCGGCGCGCCTAGACTTGGGAACCATGAGTATTTCGGGTTCGTTCGAAACGCCGCTGGATACCACTGGTAAGGCCAGTCTTTTTGTGTCTGGCCGAAGGTCTATTACAGAATGGCTGAGGGGCCCATCCTATAAGGAACTCTACCGCACGCTTTATTCATCCTCCATCGTATCGCGAAAAGCTGATTTAGACGAGACCTCCAACGTGAAATTTGATCCTCAGCTCTTGTTTCAAGATTTGAATGCCAAGCTGACCTATCGGCCTTCACCGGGAAGTCAGGTTAACGTTAGTTTTTATGCCTCGCGCGATGATGTTGCATTTACCTATGCCGATACCTCCAAAACCGAATTGGTCAATGTCGCTGATGTTCGATACAGCGATGATGCGAGCAAGTCGAACAGGGGCGCTTCGTTGCGCTGGAACTTCCGAGTTACGCCATCGGTCGACGCCTTCACCAGTGTAGGTTTCTCGGCTTTTGAAGGTAGATACTTTTCAGCCGACTCCATTCGAATTAACTTGTTCGCAACCGATAGTGTTCAATTTACAGATCGAAACGTGCTTCTTCGCGATTGGTCCTTGCTGCATCAATGGCAAATGAAAAGAAGCAGTCATGCGCTGAAGGTTGGATTTGCATTGAATCATCTCGAGACATTGAATAAGACTCGAAGTCTTTCCGAACCCTTGCTGAGTGAAAGTAATAGTGGATATGTGGCTTCTATTTTTATGGGTGATGAATGGAATTTTTCACGCTGGAATATAAAGCCCGGCTTAAGAGTAAATCGATTCTTCGACAATGGTGCTTCATTTCAATGGGAACCGAAATTCTCAGTCCGATATCGATTGAAGGGGGATGAGCTCTTCATCAAGGCGGCAGTGGTCAGAACCGCCCAGTGCATCCAGCGAATATCCAATCAGAGTCTCTATCAGAATGTTCCCGATCAATGGCAACTGGCCGGAAGTGATTTTCCGGTAATGACATCCAATCAGGCGGTACTGGGCATGAATTGGACAAGCGAGCACTGGAATGTGGATGTTGAAGGATACGTGAAGCACACACGCGGCCAGCTATTGAATGCCGCGGCCGGACAGTACACCAATCAAACGTTTAATCAGTATTACGTGGGCGAGTCAACTGTGGCTGGTTTGGATGTGGCCGCTCAATGGCAAAGCGCTCCGCATCGCATCGTGTGCGCAGCATCACGCATATTTAGTTCTTCCGACTATGAAGGTTTTGAAACGCAAAACGTGGTGGAGTCACACATTCGGGATGTTGAAGCGAAGTTGGTTTATGAATGGAAGGTCGGCCCGTGGAGTGCTTCAATACTCGTTCTTGCCTCGTCGGGCGCACCATTTACAAGTCTTTCAGGATTGCAGTCCTTCCAATTACCTGATGGTTCGTCTCGCGTTTTTCCGTTATTTGGCGGATATAATCGCGATAGATCGGCCCCGTATCAACGTGCAGATATTGCTGTGAATTACCAATGGCAGTGGCTTACCACGAAATGGTGTGCATCATTGTCAGTTTACAATGTCTTTGATTCCAATAACTTCAGGACGATTCAATACAGCGTGGGTGCAAATGAGCCCGGCAATGTGAGCGTTCAACAGCGCGAGATACGAATGCTCGGAAGAATTCCTTCGTTAACTCTAACATGCCAATTTTAATGAAGAAATTGCTTTACCTGTTATTGCTTCTCACGATTGCCTGCCGGCGCGATATACCGGAAACGCAGGACAATACATTCATTTTCGCAACGTGGGAAGTTGGGCGCAGGCCTACAATTGACGCTGTGGTATGGGAAGATGAAAATTCTTCACGCGCCGACGATGAGCAATTTGAGTTGATTTTTCCTGATGGCGAAAGGGCGTTGTTTGCTTTGAATAATCAAACGTATGAGCTTCAATCGGAGAGAAGTCCGGCAGCAGGTGAACACCTTGAGCTAAAATGGATGCGCAAAAATGGAAGCGTTGCGCATGCCCATGTACAAATGCCTTCCATCATCGAAAATGTGATAGTGCAACGAGATACACTGAACAGTCTGCAGAATGAGATTACAACCATTGAATGGGACATTTCTCCGGATGAATATGAGTTTGCTGTGCAATTGCAATGTGTCGAAACACAGCCGGTAATGATAACAGGTGCTCTTGCGAATTTTAGTCTGAATCATAGTAGCCCACAGGTGAGTAAGAACATCCAACTTACAATAGATGACTTTTCTTACTTCGGGTCACATGAGTTGACTATTTCTGTGTTAAATGAACCAATGGTCGATGTTTTTTTCTTTGACCCAAGCGATATTCGCGGCCTGGTAAAGAACGGCCCCGACAACATTGAAGGCGGAAACGGCTTCATTGCGACCCTTTCTTCTCACATTGTTTTAATTGAGATTGAATAAAAATGTATGTGAGTGGTAGGGAGATGAATGTGTGAGTTGTAAGAGTGTGGCGAATAGTATTCATGAGTAAGTACAGCGACATATTAAAGCAGTGGAAGGCCCCCGAAGGCAAGCCGACCGATCAAGCCTGGGCTGAGCTTGAGATGAAGCTGAAGAATAATCAGCCCTCCACTAAGGTGATTGCCTTTAGCTGGAAGCCGATGCTTTCTGTTGCAGCAGCTGCTGCAATCATTGTTGGACTCATCGTGCTGTGGCCCAATGAGTCTCTGAATACTGTCATTTGCAAAGCAGGTAACCACCAGGTGGTTACACTTCCGGATGCCTCAATCGCTCATCTGAACGCTGGCTCTGAGCTATCCTATTCAGAAGACTGGTCTGATGAACGCACTGTCGAATTGAAGGGTCAGGCCTTTTTCGAAGTAATCAAGGGGAATAAGTTTCAAGTTGTAACACCATCGGGAGTTGTCGAAGTGCTGGGCACATCATTCGATGTCCTCTCGCGTGATACCGATTTCCGTGTTTCTTGTAGAACAGGTCGCGTGAGGGTAAGTGCCGGTAATCAATCGGTAGAGATTGCCCCCGGTTTTACGGCAGTGCTTGAAAACAATCGATTGATGGTAGGAGAATTCAACCTGTCTGAAGCTGATTGGCGCAAAGGAGAATTTGTTTTTGACGAGGCAGATGTAACCGATGTGTTCAATGAACTCAGCAGACAGTTTGATGTTCAGCTTCAATTGCCTGTGCTCGAAGGTCGCAAGTATACCGGGCGTTTCAGTAATAAGAACTTGGAAGAGGCACTGCAACTTGTTTGCTTGCCTATGGGATTGAAGTATACACAAACGGACAATCGCGTTGTGCTCATTGAAGAGTCACTAAGCGAGAACAAATAAGGGTAAATTCTACTTATTCGGTTCGTGAAAAGAGATGAATGAGGCAAGCGTTATAAGGCTTGCACACAAAAAGTAAGTAACACACGGCTGAAGTACGTCGAATGCTTCAATTAGTATAGTTAGTTTTAGTTAAGGTTTAGAATTATGGCTGAAAACGTTCGGCCATAATTTTTTTGTAGCCACTTCATCTTTTTCTTTGCCACTATGCACCCTAGTCAACTTTCCATCGACGCATACAATTACCTTTTGCCGGATGAACGCATAGCGAAATTTCCGCTTGAGGTTCGTGACCAGTCGCAAATGCTCGTTTATGAAAATGGTTGCATTCAGGACTCCCTTTTTTGTGATCTGCCCGATTTGCTGCAGCCCGGCGATCTGGTTATCCTCAACAACACGCGCGTTATTCCCGCACGACTCATACTCTTTAAACCAACAGGTGGAGCCATAGAAGTCTTTTGCCTCGATCCTGTTGAAATGGCACATCAAGACGCGATGTCTGCCGGTTCGGGCGTGCGCTGGAAGTGCCTAGTTGGCGGCGCAAAAAAATGGAATGACGGCCTTCTCATTGGAGTAGAAATTGAGCACGGTGGTCGAAAGGTGATGTGCCGGGCTGCGCGCATGGAAAAGCGAAACGATGCCTTCATCATTGAATTTACCTGGGACGATTCGACGCTGGTGTTCTCGCAATTTTTAGAGTCAGCAGGGAAGATTCCGCTTCCTCCTTATTTCCATCGGGAAGTGGAGCAGTCCGATTTGGAACGCTATCAAACAGTGTTCTCCAAGTATCAAGGTTCGGTGGCCGCTCCTACGGCGTCTCTTCACTTCACACAGCGCGTATTCGATGCTTTGAAAGATCGCGGTGTCACGCTCGAAGAACTAACACTTCATGTGGGTGCAGGCACCTTCAAACCTGTTAGCTCTGAGACATTGAGCGGTCATGAAATGCACAGCGAGTGGTTTTCTGTTTCGAAAAAGACGCTGTTGAAATTGCGCAACCGAGAGTACAAGAGACTTATCGTGGCAGGTACAACCAGTTTGAGAACGATTGAATCGCTCTATGGACTGGGTGCTCAGCTCATTCGCGGAGGCGCCTCCGACGAAATGCTATCGCTCACACAATGGGAAATGTATGATGAGCAACAGCATGTACCAACCCTAACCGAAGCCCTCGACGCTTTGTTGAATTACCTCGATCGAAGAAATCTTGAATTCTTGCACGCATCTTCAGCTCTTCTTATCGCTCCTTCTTTTCAGATTCGATTAGCAGAGGCTATCATCACCAATTTTCACCAACCGAAAAGCACGTTGCTTGTGCTGGTATCGGCCTTCATTGGTGACGACTGGCGAAAGGTGTACGAACACGCCATGGAGCATGACTATCGGTTTTTAAGCTATGGCGACAGCTCGTTGCTTTGGCGGAAATAGGTTAGACAGATCTCATGGCATCGACCGGGTTCAGCCGCGCCGCTTTGATGGCAGGAATGATTCCCGCTATAACCCCTACGGCAACAGAAATGGTGATGCCAGCCACAACTCGTTCGAAGGGAAGTATAAAGGTGAAGTCGATTAGTGCACCAAGCCCGGAAACAGTTCCCCAAACCAGAAGTAAACCTACAGCGCCACCAATTATGCAGAGCGAAATGGATTCGAATAGATATTGAATGAGGATGAAATAGTTTTTAGCGCCCAATGATTTCTGTATGCCGATGAGCGGAGTGCGCTCGGCTACCGATACGAACATGATGTTGGCAATGCTGAATGCCCCAACCAGAATGGCGAAAATACCGATGACCATTCCTACGATGTTAAATACACTGATGATGCTGTCAACGATTTCGTTAATCATCGATGATTCGATGATGGAAAAGTCTTTATCTGCCTTTGGCTTAATGCGACGCACTTCTCGAAAAGCCCCGGTCACTTCATCGCGCAGTTGTTGGTTGGTAATGCCTGTTTTTGCCTTGATCAGAATTTTAGTTTCTTCCGAATTGCCCGGTATGAGACGTGTTGCAAATTGAAACGGCATCATGACAGCCCTGTCCATTCCATCGCCAAAAAGCGATGTGCCTTCTTTCGCAAACTCGCCAATCACGGTCACTTTCAATCCGCTGATTTTAATTTCTTTCCCAATCGGAGAGTCCATCCCAAAGAGTTTTTGACGCACCGTATTGCCGATGATTGCAAAGTTTTTTCCGGCCTCGCATTCTACCTCGGTAAAGTATCGACCCTGCTCAATGTTGAGCGCAATTGTTTCCTTGTAATCATAGGTCACGGCCACAATGCCCGCATCGGCCAAACTGCTACTTTGATAGGTCGCAACGCCAGAAGAGCCGGCTTCAAAAGCCATAGCATCCGCATATTCCAGTCGGTCGCGTAACATGTCCATGTCGCGCAATGCCGGTGGTCTCCGCCGCATATACTTCCACCACTCATAATCTTTCGCACCGTCTTCCGGGCCAAAGGGCCATTTTTGAATGAACAACACATCGGAGCCAATTGTATCGAAGCTCGATTTCATTTCGGCTTCCATACTGTCGACCACACTCAAAACGAAAATGATAGAGAAGATGCCAATCGTAACACCAAGCAGCGAAAGCACCGTGCGAAGTCTATTCGTATTCAATGCGTGCAACGCAAACAGAAAACTCTCGCGAACGATGTTGAAAATCATGCTGTAAAACTAAACGAATGGCGCGAGGTACAAATGACATCGGGCAAGTGGACTTGTTCGAAGGTCATAATTTATTTCAACTTGCCTCGTTTGAGTGCCCGTTCTGCTGAGCTTCTTATCGATTTTTGCCTTTAACTTGAACCGCTTACGAGCTATACCGGGAATTTTACGCGCGCTGTGTCTTGGGTGTCTGTGTTTTGTGGCCACCGACGCTCTGTCGCAGTGGTCTTCGGTGCGCTCCAAAACACTGTTGTATTCGGGTGATACAATTCAACTGGATAGCATGGCCATGTGGCCTGCTTCGTTGATAGTAGTGCACGGACGCGATACAATTCCCGTTCGCGACTTTTACTTCAATGCTATGCGGGCTGAATTGTTTTTTCCTTCTATTCCGAAGGACGATTCGATTCATGTTTCATACAATACGCTGCCATGGAAGGCGGGATTGGAGTTTCGTAGAAAGGAACTCTCCCTTATTACGACCGAGGCCAACCCGAACTTCAAGCCGTTTGTGCTTGGTGCCGAAAACGAGATTTCGTTTTTGGAGGATAAGGGTATTCAGAAAAACGGGTCGATTTCCCGGGGCATTCTTTTCGGAAATAACCAGAATCTCTCCGTCAACTCCACGTTGAATTTGCAATTGAGCGGAAAAGTCTCCGATAAAATCACTCTGCTTGCTTCTATTACCGACGATAACATACCCATCCAGCCATCCGGAAATACGCAGCAACTGCAAGATTTTGATCAGGTGTTCATTCAGCTTTCCAACGAAAGGACAAAGGTGATAGCGGGCGATTTTCAATTGAGAAAGCCAACAGGTCACTTTCTGAATTACTTCAAAAGAGCGCAGGGATTGTATGCGATACACGAGCAGAAATTATCGAATGGAAAATCATTGACGGTGGAAGCTTCTGCTTCGGTCTCAAAAGGAAGGTTTGCCAGAAATGTCATTCAGGGAATCGAAGGAAATCAGGGTCCTTATCGACTGCGTGGTGCCGACAACGAGCTTTTTATCATCGTGCTGTCCGGCACAGAACTCGTATATATCGATGGTCGCTTGCTCGAGAGAGGAATGGACAAAGACTACGTGATTGACTACAACTCGGCGGAGATTTCGTTTACTCCCAGACATTTAATCACAAAGGACCGACGTATTACAGTAGAGTTTCAATATTCGGAACGGCGCTATGCCAGGCCTTTGTTGCATACTTCTGTGGTATTGAATAAAGCGAAGAGTACTTTTTTTGTGAACCTGTATTCCGAATCCGACGCTCGCAATCAGCCGCTCCAGCAGGAGCTATCGCCCGAGGATAAAGCAATCCTTGCTGCCGGAGGTGATGATTTTCTGTCAACGTTTCGAACGGGTTTTGATAGCCTTGGATATTCGAACACAGAGGTTAGGTATGCACTGGTTGATTCATTGGAATTCGATAGTGTATTTGTTTTTTCTGAAGATTCGGCCATCGCATTGTATCGAGTCAATTTTTCTTATGTAGGTCTAGGCAATGGTGACTATGTAGAAAATGGCTTTTCGGCAAATGGCCGAACATACCGATGGGTGGCTCCTGTTTTCAATGGTGCCCGATGGGTGAAACAAGGCGCCTATGCTCCGCTCATTTTACTAGTTGCGCCCAAAAAGAGCAACTTTGTTTCTGCCGG
>JAIYBR010000183.1 GCA_027488435.1 Flavobacteriales bacterium | reverse complement strand
AGAATCGGAAATTGATATCCCGGTGCACGCGCACCCGTCGCTACGTCATACATCGCCACACCGGAGTTTTGCGTGTAGCCCTCAGCGCCTTGAAAAAATCCACCACTCAGCACATGGTTTCCGTAAAACAAGGCTTGTTTCGCTTGCAGTGCGCTTGGGTATTCGGAAGGAACCTGAATCCCGATGTTTGCATCCCAAGGCAATACGCTGAACGTATTCGCATTGAGCATAGCAAGATCTCTTCGTTGCACGGCATTGATCGTTGAAAAACCTCCGCACACCAACAGCGTATCGTTGCGCACATCGAAACTCGAAATGCCCGCGTCGATATTGAAGTAGATAGGTTCCAACGCAAGTGTTTGCAGATTGAACGACGCAATGCGACTTCTGCCTTGTCCATTCACTTGTGCACTGGTGTTGTTGAATTGCAAAAACAATGAACCGCGCACAATGTCAATCTGCGTGATGGAAGGCGACGTAACCGTCCACGGTATAAATGTTTCTTCAACTGTATTCAATGCAGCCAAATAGGTAGAACCAAAGACATCCGTTACCGGCTCACTGCCCGCTATAAAAAGCGTATCGCCGGAAGATGTAAGCTCCATATCACTGATGTTGCCTATAATTTCAACAGAGGTCGGAATAACTTCTCCCGTGTACAAATTGATTCTAGCAAAGTGATTGGCTTCATAGCCCCCCATAGGACCTTCACTGGAAGCGATGAAGAGCTGATTGCCACTGGGCACTACCGAACCAACTGCATACATGATTCCGTTGAATGGCAACGTCTCGTTGGTAAGCATAAACGTAGGTGCATGAATAAATGCTACACCCACACGCTCCTGATCGAACATCTCGCTAAACCATCCATTAACATAGAGTACCTCATCCTTCACTAGCAAGTCGTCAATAGTACCAACTGTTTCCATGACTTCAATTTGCTCATAAGACACCTCACCCAATTCATCGGGTATAGAAATCAAACGTGCCATTGTGGTGCCATTCACATTGTCTGAACCAGCCAGAAATACGCGTGTATTCGATGCTGTTAAATCTTTCAAACTTTCAAAATCATAAGCCGGTAACTCTTGTATGAACTCACCGGTGGAGCGCAACAACTTCATCACTCGTATGCGCTGGTATAAAGTCGAACCCATGTAGTAATAGCTTACAATAACGAAGTAAAAATGATTCTCCGTACTAACCATTGCATCGCAATTTGTGTAGTCTGTAGTCGACGGATAGAGCTCATTCAAATCCAACCACCAATCTGTCAATTGCCAGCTCGCAACATCATAAGAACAAATCAACCGGCGCGGCAAGCCATTCACTGTTTCGAATGAACCCGTTATGTAGAGCGTATCATTGTGGGAATAGAGGGAAGAAATATAGCCCGTTTCATTCACATCAAACTCTACAGGCAACTGGAAACCCTCCACCCAGTTGAACACATAGAGCGTGTACACATCATACGCCACTAAAAAATCGCCCATGCGAATCATGCCATCCACTTCAAAACCTGCCGATGTGCTCGGAATAAAGAACGGTAACGCCTCCGTGTTGCCGTCGGCATCCACATGAATAAACTGATAATTCTGTTGAGTCGATTCATCGATTCCCTCGACGTAATCCGTTGCTACTATCCAACCTCCTTGCCCATCATCTACCACATGATCCACATACGGCATCCATGGCAGCGTGCGCGTGGGTTGATGGTTGACGCGGTCGAAAATATCGCCGCCGTTGTACGAGGGATGATACGTCGTAAACTCTCCTCCGAAATAGCCAATCCCGCGGGCTTCATCAACCTCGATGGCATGCACAGGACCGTTAAAGGAATTAACGATGTCGTCGAGAACCAACTGACCACTTACGGCAGTAGTAATCACGAGTGATAAGAAACTGAATATGAAAAACTTCATGGCGCAAATTCGGTGCGGCAAAAGTACCGAATCACTTCATCCGATATAGGCCCTTATACCTGTAAAGATGGAAACCCAAACGACTGAATACATAGCGCAGTACTGAATACATCAATTGCAGACGAGGACTCGACTTGGAGACGATATTGATTTCTTGCTGGAGGGTACTTTGTCCGTTTAAAAAATCGAATACCACGTGAATGCGATTTGTTTCGAAAATGCGACTGAAAAAAGCGGCGCCCACATCATTACGGCGCTTCAACACATCGAGCACCACGAAATCATAAAAGTGAAAACGGCTCGATGCATGGAAAGAGCGCATGTCGCTCAACCCGGCCTTCAGTGATGCAGCCAATCGCATCGACTCCTTCGTAGAATTATGAAACGTATAGCCCGTGCTGGCGCGGGTCCAACCACCTGCGATACCGATGTGAAGCACTCGTTGCGTATTGTGCTTCCAAAAGGGATAGGTGGTCATGGGAATTGCGCCGCGCTCCTTGTGTTGAATCTTGACTGCTCCGGCTTGCAACCCTCCGAGGTATTCGGTTATGGCCTGCTCGTATTCTCCTTCGCTCAGCAAAGTGTCTGAAAACAGCGTGTATTCCACCAATGCTTCGCTTGGCGAGGTGGGCAGTACATACATGAAACGCGTGTTGCCGCGCTGCTCGACGCAGAAATCCATCATCAAAGCCGTATTCGCATCAAACACCGGATGCTCGGTCTTCACAAACCACCCAATAAAATGCTGGTGCAAATACGGATGCTGCGTCGAACGCATCGCCTCTTTCAAATTTGCCACACTCGTAAAGAGATACTTCCCTTCGTAGCGATTGCCCTCGGTCATTACCTCCACAAAATCCTGTTGCTCGCGATGCTTCACATAACGCTCCTGCACCCAGTCAATGCCTCCGTGTGCCTGCGACATGGCCTTCACGGCTGCATAAAATTTCGCTGAGTGCAACATGTTGTAGGAATAATCTTCTACTCCAAATTGCATTGCACGACCGCCGACTACAGAGACTTGCTCCCACCGTTTCTCCACCAACTCACTCCACGCTCCTTCTCCACGCTCCCACCAACACCACGTGCGATCGTTGGATGTTTTGCTATCGGCATCAATTACCAAGATGCTGTAATTCGAAAAGAAAGGATCTCTGCAAAAAGCGGCGAGCAACTGCATGCCCGCTGCGCCAGCGCCTACCAATATGTAGTCGTAACGCTTCATACCAGCATCAACCAATAGGTGAAAAAGAAAAAGGCGAAAGCGAAATAAAGATGTACGCCCAATGCGTGTTTTTTCTCCGACATGAAACGGGCAAAGAGTAAATGCGCCGCCATCGACACGCTAAACCAACCGAGATAATTTTGCAACGGCACCACGCCTCCGGCAAACTGCCAGTAGTCCATCGCAGGGGCACATTGCTCCATCAACACATCGAGTCCAACCATGAGCAACGATGCGCCGGTGGCAATGCCCCACTCCGATTGCGCAAAGCGCGTCATCATGGAATGCGTGGCAAACACTAACAACATCCAGTTCACACCGATCATCCAAGGCACACCTTGCCACTTCAGACCAAGATTTTCGCCGTAGCTGTAATCTCCGAAAATGTATCCTTTGTTTACACCCAACCATTCTGCGACAAAACCAATCACAAATGGAATGAGCAAGGCAAGCCATGCCTTGCGTGGTATATTGAAAAGCACCAACGCGGCACTTAAACCCAAGTTCAACGGTGTGAGCGATATGAACCATTCGCCATGCCCCAGCACACTGCCTATCACAGCCGACAAATGAAAGAGCCACACCAAAAAGATGGATACAGCAATGCGATATATTT
>JAIYBR010000137.1 GCA_027488435.1 Flavobacteriales bacterium | reverse complement strand
TCTTCAAACGAAATGAATAATCTGATAGAGGAGCACGACCGTGTCATCATGCTTGGCCATGGTTGGGAACATGGTCTATTGAGCAAAGACGCTTTTACTCATGATACATACATTATCAACCAGGCCAACGCAGATGCACTTCGAACAAAAGACAATTCCGTTTTCATCTGGTGCTACGCCGAAGATTTTGTTGCTCGAAACAATCTGAAAGGAATTTGCACAGGCATGTTTATCAGTGAGCCGCTAGAAGCTATCGTAAACGATGTTGATTACAAGGATTCCGATATTACAACCTCCAATGATTTGTTTGCCAATCTGCTGGGCGACTCCTTGTTGCGCAATGCTAGCGTAAAAGAAGCCTATTACGATGTATTTCGTGGTTATACATGCCCCACGAACAGCAATCAAGTGCTCGCATACAATGCGGAAAGATGGTATTATTACATGTAAATTCGATTCTGAAATAGAATTACCTACACATGAAGTCACTTGCTTTTACAATATGCTTAGTCTTTTTGCAGATCAACACTCTGCGTTCTCAGCAGTTATGCATGGAATTACGCACCGACGATGCGGCTATTATAAATGACCTAGTAGAAAAGGATGGCATCTATTACCTGACAGTAGATGTGGTGCAGCTCATCGAACATGAAACAGGTGGGACCTCCGTGAAAAATGAAAATACGAAGCTCAGAACATTTCTAATCGACCCCGATACGGAATGGGACTTCTGCGAACCATTTCAGGCTACTATCAAAATCCGCGATTTGGTCAAAAAGCGCGACTGGTTTATGGACACTTACATGAATTACTCGGCTAAAGAAGGCCGAATTACAGCGTCCATGCATTACAGCTGCGCTGGGTAGGGGCGAGGGGCGAGGGGCGAAGGACGAAGGACGAGGGGCGAAGGGCGAAGGGCGCTTTATTTGGTCATTAAACTTATTTGGGCGGAGCTGAAACCGAAAGTCAAAAAAGGAGCGGTTCGCCTCTCTTCCTTCGCCCCTCGCCTCTCTTCCTTCGCCCTTCGCCCTTCGCCCTTCGCACATCGTCCCTCTTAATAGTTCCACTTCTTTAAAATATTCAAGATTTGCTTCCTCATAAAAGCACACTCTTCTTCATTGAATACTGGTCTTGATTTGTTCTCTGAGTTGAAGATGTTGCAATTTTCCTCATTGACCGCAGTAACTAATAAAGACTTAAGCAACTGAATCCGCTCCTGATCTAGCCTGAATTGCTGTTGTTGCATATTGAATTTCAATCGGACATTTAGTTCCTGCTTTTTCTCCTCCACTTCGAGTCGTTTGAGTTGCGCCTCGTAATATTCAAAGTTCATGATGACTTCATGGTCGTTCACATTCGAAATGTTGGGCGTGAAGGGTTTCATTGACATATTTATGTGTTTTTAATTGTGACTTTGTGATAAATACCTGTGTTGGCAAAACGAATCAATAAGCTTAGAGGGTAATTGTCATTACCTTGAATTTCTCCTCAAAACCATTTTTAAGGTAGTAGTCAATCGCAGCTGAGTTGGCGCTGTGCACGTTTAACCGCAGTCTATCGGCTTCCATTAAACTAGCCCATCCCTGGGTTTCGTTTAATAGGCGTTTTCCTACACCGGATGAACGATAACCCGGAGCAACATAGATATCGCCAAGTGTAGCTTCTATGAGTGAGTTGTACATACCTGTTACGTATGACACATAAACCGAGCAGTATCCGATAAGCTGTCCATTCGAGCGCGCCACCCATACCTGCTCCAATGGGTCTTTAAGTGCTATCTTTAATAACTGAGTTTTTTGCTTTCGGTTTCTGCGATACGTAGTAAAATAATTGCTATCACACTCCTCATGCTCGCCGATGAGTGCTAGCCATAGGTCGGCTACTTGCTCTACATCCGCTTCCATCATTCGCCCGATAGTTGTTGTTTCCATTTCGTGTGTTATAGATTTCATGTTGATTATTTTCAATGATGGGTTTATCAAGAGATTGCATCAAAGACACAAATGAAAAATCCGTAAACAATAATGCTAACCATTAGGTGTTCCATAAAGTCCTTCATTTCATGGAGGAACGTCAATGGTTTGTTGCGGCCGAATAGTGATCTAATTAAGCGCATTAAAATCACGCAAAGAATTAGGAATAACATAGAAAAAAGATTTGGTGTCGGTTATAAGTATAATAAAAAAACGAGTGAATGTCAAATTATTTCACGAAAAATATTTTTCTTGACAAAACATTTTAATTGTTTTATATTAATCATTCTCCTAAATACATTTCTATGAAATCAGACATCACTTCACTCATTGAAATCTTTTTAAAACCCGGCGAAGACCATCCTGTGCTTCATGATTTCCCGGAACAGTTAGCCGATGAACATCAACAGTATTACAAGCATGTACTGGTCGATGAGGACAATGTGTTGTGGTATTGGTTTATGTCGACCAAGCCCATCGAAGACGAACTTGATGCTCCGCTCCTGCTCTATCGATTGGCCGCTATAGATTTGGATGACCAAAAGGCGGTAGACTTCGTGCTCACCACCCACCCTATTGAGAGCCGTAAGCTCATAGAAGGAACCACCGCACCATCCATTGGATTTGATGAACTATTAAAATGCTCCGGTGGCTACATCCTATACAAGTGGCAGGCAGAGGTCATCTATCGCACCTACACCCTCTGCAACGCTGAAGAAGCAGCGCAGTGGGTAAAGGACTGGAACAAGAAGAAGCCAGCAGCGCGAAAAACAGACTATGAGATAGCCGGACATCCGTCCTTGTTGGAGGTGTTGGATACGGGATGTTATGATCGGGAAAATGGATTCTTATACTCGGTAATTCACAAGATGATTGCAACTGAAAATTAATGGTGGAGGTGATTCGTAAACAGTCCAATCAATCGTTCTTCCCAGACCGTCAATAAACGCATTCGTATTTTAGCACTTAGTCTAAAGCTTGCCTATACGCCACAATCACCTATGGCATTTGAAGATTCAATATCCCGTGCCGTTGAATTGTCCAGAAAGTAAACAGCCATTTTAGGCAGTTTTGAAATTTTAATACCTATATCGTGAAGTCCCACGCGCGAAGGGAAATTTGCTTCACCTCCTAAGAATGTGCTACGCTAGCATTTGCCATCTGAGCCCCGCAGCACTATGAGACAGCGGCCTACTTTTCTGTCTGACGCATACGTAGATTGTTCCTTTTCGTTATTCTTTCGGATTCCCGTAAATGTCTTTCACCACAGTTTTTGTGTTGCCGAAGATATCTTTTTGCCCCGTAGTTGCTGTCCCGACCTTATTACCATACTGGTCTTTTATTGTAGTTTTTGTATTTCCGAAAATATCCGTTTGTCCTGTAGTGCTTGTTCCAATTTTATTACCGTATTGATCTTTGACAGTCGTGGTTGTATTTCCAAAAATATCGGTCTTTCCAGTTGTTGCTGTTCCAGTTCTGTTTCCGTATTGGTCCTTTGTTGTTGTTGTAGTGTTGCCGAAAATATCCGTCTGTCCGGTTGTTGCAGTTCCGGTTCTATTTCCATATTGGTCCTTTACCGTTGTGGTTGTATTCCCAAAAATGTCTGGTTGCCCGGTTGTTGCTGACCCCGTTTTGTTGCCGTATCGGTCTTTCACAGTTGTAGTCGTGTTTCCGAATATGTCCTTTTGGCCTGTTGTGTATGTCTGTCCACTCACAAGATTTACACAAACCAAAAACGCTGCAATTAAAAACGATAATTTTTTCATATTTTTAAATTTAAGTTTTTGCCTCCCATTTTTCAAAGGATTTCGGCACATTCTAATTGTGATAGCTACATCTGTGTGATAAAAAAAAATTAGTGGCTCAATACTTATGAAAACAAATATAATATGTATTGCGATACGACCAGGCAACTATCGAAAAAAAATGCCAAGCTCTCCCACTCATCCTGACTTCAACCATGAAAGACATCCGCATTCATAAACTATTCCTATGTTCTGCTAGCCTTGGGAAAAGTATGTGAGACGATATGATCAAGTAGGAATTGCTAAGCTGATAGAGATATTAGAAACATATTTCCCCTCAACCAAACCTCAACTTCCCTTCCAGCACCCGCATATCTTCCTCTACCTTCTTGTCCACAATCTTCGCGTAGTGCTGTGTGGTGGCGATGCGCCTGTGGCCGAGCATTTTGGAGACGCTTTCGATGGGTACGCCGTTGCTGAGCGTTACGGTGGTGGCGAAGGTGTGGCGAGCGATGTGAAAGGTGAGCTCCTTGTTTATGTTGCAGTGCTCGGCAATCTTCTTCAGTGCACGGTTGGTTTTCTGATTGCTCGTAACGGGCAGCACAGACTGGGCCGGGTCGGCCGCGTTAATGTCAGGGTGGTGTTTTCGAATAAGCGCCAAGGGAATGGGAAGCAATGGAATGTTGCTGGCCACGCCCGATTTCTGTCGCTTGGTGCGGATCCAATAGCGGTCGTTGTCCTTTACCAAGTGATGCACCCGTAAGTTTTTCATGTCGATATAGGATAAACCGGTGAAGCAAGCGAAAAGAAACATGTTGCGCGATGATTCCATATAGCGTGTGGGCAAAGGCGTGCTAATGATGCGTTGCAACTCTTCCTCACTCAGAAACTCACGGTCTACTATGCGCATACTGATTTTGAAACCAAGAAATGGATCACTCGTGGTGATGTTGCGCGATTTGGCCACACGGAAAATGGTCTTCAGGGTTTGGATGTACTTCATGGTGCTGTTGTGCTGGCACCCGCCCTTGGTTTTCATATAAAGTTCGAAGTCTTCCATGAATGCTAGATTGAGCTGATCGAAGCAGATGTCGTTGCGCTTATAATAAGCCTGCAGATAATTGACCAGGTGCGCACGGCATCGCTTGTATTTCTGTATGGTGGCCGGTGTGTTGCCAAGGCCTTTCAACAGGGTCTTCCTGTCGATAGCCTTGTCGAACACTTCCAAAAACGTAGGGTCGCTGTTCACGCTGGTCGAGTGGGCACGTGTGAGTCGGTCTTTGATGTGCATCACACACGGGGTGCGTCCGCGTAGCATCATGTCTTGCTGCAGATTGAGGGCGTTGCGTCGCATCTGATCCATCAGCGTGCTGAGTTGGTTGTGCGCAGGATGACTTTTTTGCACATGACATTTATGCTCGTCCCAATCGGCGGTTTTGATGTCGATTTTGAGCGAAATGGTCGCAGAATGGTCTTGGTGTGTCATACGGAAAAACACGGTTGACACATCGGTGCGTTTGGTCTTTTTCTTAATGAAAAAAGAGGTCTTGATAGGAGTAGTAATCATTGAACTGATTGATTTTCAAAGTTAAAAACATTGAAAATCAAACGCTTACGCAACTTC
>JAIYBR010000025.1 GCA_027488435.1 Flavobacteriales bacterium | reverse complement strand
GCGCGCGACCTTGAGGAGCAGGGCTGATGCGCTTGAGTGTGCGTCCGCCGTCAACCGTGATATCCTTCACGATCAAATTAGCTTCAGTAACATCCGCATCGCTGTTCTTCTGCTGCCAGTTGTTGATCGCAGAGCGAAGCAACTTTTCCATTGGCACTGCAGCGTGCTTGCGTGTGAATTTCAAAATATTCAAGGCCATAAATACTTCCTTGCCACGGATGATATCCGCTACAAGACGCATTTTACGTGGTGATGAAGGTTCGTTGTTCAACTTAGCGAACGCACTGCTTTTGCGTTCTTCCTTCATACGGTCGGCCATTTCTCTTTTACGAGCTCCCATGTTGCTTTTTCTTTATCGGGGTTGTTTTGCCTTATTTTCTGTTACCTGAGTGACCGCTGAACTTACGGGTGGGCGAAAACTCTCCGAGTTTGTGACCAACCATGTTTTCAGTGACGTAAACAGGGATGAATTGTTTGCCGTTGTGCACAGCGATAGTCATTCCTACGAAGTCGGGAGAGATTGTACTCGCTCGGCTCCATGTCTTGATGACATTCTTCTTGCCTGTTGCTTGTGCTTCATCTACGCGCTTCACGAGCTTGTAGTGAATGAACGGTGGTTTTTTAAGCGACCTTGCCATTTCTTATCTTATTTCTTTCTACGTTCCAAAATGAAACGATTTGATGGATTCTTAGGATGACGTGTTTTGTAACCTTTTGCAGGTGTACCCTTGCGTGAGCGTGGAAGACCTCCAGACTGGCGACCTTCACCACCACCCATTGGGTGGTCGACTGGGTTCATAGCCACACCACGAACGCGTGGACGGCGACCCTGCCAACGTGAACGACCCGCTTTACCGCTGATCTGCAAGTTGTGCTCTGCATTCGAAACAACACCAATAGTAGCGATACACTCACCGAGGATCAAACGATTCTCACCCGAAGGCATCGTGATTACTGCATACCTACCATCACGTGAAGTAAGCTGAGCATAGCTGCCCGCACTGCGAGCGATGCTACCGCCTTTACCTGGCTTCATCTCGATGTTGTGTATTGTTGTTCCAAGTGGAATATCTTTCAGGAACAATGCATTTCCGATTTCCGGAGCTGCACCGGTGCCGCTCATGAGCGACTGCCCTACTTTCAATCCTTGCGGAGCGATAACATAACGCTTTTCGCCATCGGCATACTCAACCAAAGCGATACGAGCTGAACGATTTGGATCGTACTCGATAGTGAGAACCTTGCAGGCAACACTATGCTTATCGCGCTTGAAGTCTACCAAACGGTACTTCTGCTTGTGACCGCCACCAATGTAGCGCATGGTACGCTTACCCTGGTTGTTACGACCACCGGTCTTCTTCATAGGAACCAACAGGGGCTTGAAAGGCTTGTCTGTAGTCAACTCATCAAACGTGAGAGCTACTTTGTGCCTTGTACCTGCGGTAACCGGATTTAATTTTTTAATACCCATTTCTCGTCAGTATATTATACGTTGGCGTAAAAATCAATTGTTTCACCAGCCTGCAGCTTAATGATGGCCTTCTTGTAAGACTGTGAGCGTCCTTCAATGATGCCCTTCGCTGTGTAACGGAACTTGCGCTTACCGTCAACATTGATGGTGTTTACTTTCACAACGGTTACTCCGTAAGACTTCTCGACAGCATGCTTGATTTCAATCTTGTTAGCGTCGCGATTCACGATGAAACCGTACTTGCCCTGCTTATCTGAGATAGCAGACATTTTCTCGGTGACCAATGGTCGGAGGAGGATCTGTTTCATGTGTTATTATTTCTTTAGGAGTTCAGTTACTACTTCGTGAGCGTTACCTACAAAAACAACGTTGTGGCTGTTCATGATATCGTAGGTGTTCACCAAGCTCGCAATCTGCACGTTGGTTTTTTCAATGTTTCGTGATGAAAGAAATACGTTGTCGTTTCTTTCCGGAATAAGAACCAATGTCTTCTTTCCGTCTAGGCTCAGGTTCTTGAGCAAGCTTGCAAACTCCTTGGTCTGTGGCTTGTCCATGCTGATGGTATCGAGAACCAGAATATTGTTCTCCTTTGCCTTGTACGAAAAAGCTGACTTACGAGCTAAACGCTGTGTGCTCTTATTTACTTTAATGTCGTAGCTACGTGGCTGTGGACCGAAAATGGTACCACCCTGACGGAACAACGGGTTTTTGATAGAGCCTTTACGAGAACCACCGGTACCCTTCTGCTTGTGAAGCTTGCGGGTAGAACCGTGGATTTCGCCGCGGTGCTTTGATTTGTGCGTACCTGTGCGTTGTGCGGCCAAATAGCGCTTCACATCGAGGTAGATCGCGTGGTCGTTAGGTTCGATGGCGAATACCGTTGCATCGAGCGTAACCGACTTGCCAGTCTTCTGGCCTGAGGTATTGAGTACTTCGAGTTTCATGTTACTTTACGATATATACGGTTGAACCATTGAATCCGGGAACTGCACCTTTCACGAGGATCAGATTTTCTTCAGGAAGAATCTTCACCACTTCAAGGTTTGGAATTGTGCGCTGTGCACCTCCATCACGTCCACCCAAGCGCTTGCCGGGGAATACACGCGAAGGATCTGAAGAAGCTCCCATAGAACCGGGTGCGCGCAGACGGTTGTGCTGACCGTGTGTGCTTTCGCCCACACCACCGAAACCGTGACGCTTCACTACGCCCTGGAAACCTTTACCTTTTGTTGTACCAATCACGTCAACGTTCTCGCCTTCTGCAAAAACAGAATCAACCGTGATTACTGAACCCAAAGCTATCTCTCCATCGAAATCGTGAAATTCTGCGATGTAGCGCTTTGGCGTTACGTTGGCCTTTTTGAAGTGGCCCTGCATGGCTTTAGTTGTGTGCTTGTCCTTCTTGTCTACGTAGCCAATCTGAACCGCATCATAACCGTCCTTGCCGTCTTTGGTCTTGATTTGTGTAACCACACATGGACCAGCCTCTATCACCGTGCATGGAATCATCTTTCCAGCGGCACTGTAGATGCTAGTCATTCCGACCTTTTTACCAATAATACCTGGCATGTGTTTGTTATTTATTGTTTATGCTTTGTCTCTGCTCAGCAGAGACGTTAATTGCTTGTTGTTTGCTGAGTTGAAGCAGTTGCTTCACTCCTACTACACCTTGATCTCTACTTCCACACCACTGGGCAGTTCGAGCTTCATCAGCGCGTCTACAGTTTTACTTGAAGAGCTGTAGATGTCGAGCAGACGCTTGTAAGAGCTCAATTCGAACTGCTCACGAGCCTTCTTGTTCACGTGAGGTGAGCGCAACACGGTGTAAATACGCTTGTGTGT
>JAIYBR010000132.1 GCA_027488435.1 Flavobacteriales bacterium | reverse complement strand
GTGGGTGCAACTGAATGGCCTTTCCTTCGATCAACTTTGGTTGGAACGATTGGATACCCAAACGGTGAAGGGTAGGAGCACGGTTGAGGAGAATAGGATGTCCTTTCAATACATTCTCGAGGATATCCCAAACAACTGCTTCTTTCTTGTCTACTATTTTCTTCGCTGATTTAACTGTCTTCACGATACCACGTTCAATCATTTTGCGAATGATAAATGGTTTGAAGAGCTCAGCGGCCATGTCTTTAGGAATACCACATTCGTGTAGCTTCAATTCAGGACCAACGACAATAACCGAACGAGCAGAGTAGTCCACACGCTTACCGAGAAGGTTCTGACGGAAACGACCTTGCTTACCTTTCAAAGAGTCAGAGAGTGACTTCAACGGGCGGTTGCTTTCGGTCTTTACAGCCGATGATTTGCGTGAGTTGTCGAACAAGCTATCTACAGCTTCCTGCAACATACGCTTTTCGTTACGTAAGATTACTTCAGGAGCTTTGATTTCAACAAGGCGCTTCAAACGGTTGTTGCGAATGATAACGCGGCGATACAGGTCGTTGAGGTCGGAAGTTGCGAAACGACCACCATCCAATGGCACCAACGGGCGCAATTCGGGTGGAATAACCGGCACAACGCGGGTCACCATCCACTCAGGGCGGTTTACTACACGCGTGTTCGCATCACGAAACGCCTCTACAACTTGCAGACGCTTCAATGCTTCGTTTTTACGTTGCTGTGAAGTCTCGACATTAGCCTTGTGACGAAGCTCGTATGAAAGCTCATCGAGCTTCACTTTCGCGAGCAAATCGTACAATGCCTCTGCTCCCATTTTCGCAACGAATTTGTTAGGATCTTTATCGTCCAGGTATTGGTTTTCTTTCGGAAGCTTCTCAACAATGTCGAGGTATTCTTCTTCAGTTAAGAAATCATATTCAGCCAAACCACTGCCATCGATGCGAGTAGCAGGGCCCACATTTACGACCACATAACGCTCGTAGTAAATGATTTGATCGAGCTTCTTGGTTGGAAGGCCCAACAGGTAGCCGATTTTGTTTGGCAATGAACGGAAGTACCAAATGTGAGCAACAGGAACACTTAAGGTTATGTGTCCTGTGCGTTCACGGCGTACTTTCTTTTCAGTTACTTCAACACCGCAACGGTCACAAACAATACCCTTGTAACGGATACGCTTGTATTTACCGCAATGGCATTCGTAGTCCTTAACGGGACCAAATATTTTTTCGCAGAAAAGACCATCACGTTCCGGCTTGTAGGTTCGGTAGTTGATGGTTTCCGGCTTCAATACTTCACCATGTGAACGTTCCAGAATTTCTTCGGGAGAGGCTAGGCTGATGGTGATGGATCTGAAATCGCTGTTTGGGCGAACTATTTTTTTTGCTTGAAGCATTGTGATTTATTTCTTTTCAGGTATAAAACAATTCTATGAAAGGGTATAAGGGACGGGAGTTTTGAGGCTCCCGACCCATAGCTTATCTATCAGTTTTGATTCAACGTAATGTTGAGACCCAAACCGCGCAATTCATGCAGCAATACGTTGAAAGACTCCGGTATGCCAGGTACAGGCATGTTTTCGCCCTTCACGATGCTCTCGTAGGTTTTCGCACGACCCATAACGTCGTCGGACTTCACCGTGAGGATTTCCTGAAGGATGTTGGCAGCACCGAATGCTTCGAGTGCCCAAACCTCCATTTCCCCGAAACGTTGACCTCCGAACTGCGCTTTACCACCAAGTGGTTGCTGTGTGATGAGCGAGTATGGACCGATCGAACGAGCGTGCATCTTATCGTCGACCATGTGGCTAAGTTTAATCATGTAGATTACACCAACCGTGGCCTGCTGCTCGAAGCGAACACCGGTGCCTCCATCGTAGAGGTAAGTAACCCCCCATTCAGGTACGCCGGCATCTTTCATTTCTTTCAAAATATCGTCGAGTGAAGCGCCATCGAAGATTGGTGTAGCGAAACGCTTACCTGTCTTCAATCCGGCCCATCCGAGAACTGTTTCGTAGATCTGTCCCAAGTTCATACGTGATGGTACCCCGAGTGGGTTCAACACGATGTCAACCGGAGTTCCGTCTTCGAGGAATGGCATGTCTTCGTCGCGAACAATACGTGCAACAATACCCTTGTTACCGTGACGACCTGCCATCTTATCACCCACACGCAGCTTACGCTTCTGTGCGATATACACCTTCGCCAACTTCACAATACCGGTTGGTAGTTCATCACCTACGGTAAGCTGGAATTTCTGACGCTTGTATGAACCCAACAGTTCGTTGTAACGCATGTTGAAGTTGTGGATGCAACGCTTCACCAACGTATTCGTAGGCTCATCTTTTGTCCAACCTTCAGCATTGATTACGCTGTAGTCAATAGTAGCAAGTGACTTAGCAGTAAACTTGGTTCCTTTTTTAACCTGTTCTTCTTTGAAGTAGTTGTATACTCCCTGGCAAGTCTGATCTTTCAGGATTGCGACGAGTTTATCAACCAACACTTTCTTCAGTTCGGCAACTTCTTTGTCGTGCTCCTTATCCAACGCTTCAACAACAGCCTTTTCGTTTGTCTTAACAGGCTTCTTGTCTTTGATGGTGCGAGAGAACAATTTCTTGTCAATCACAACGCCCGAAGCGCTTGGTGGAACTTTCAATGAAGCGTCCTTCACGTCACCGGCCTTATCGCCGAAGATCGCACGGAGAAGCTTTTCTTCCGGAGTTGGGTCAGTTTCTCCCTTCGGAGTGATCTTACCAATCAGGATGTCACCTTCTTTCACTTCAGCACCTACGCGGATGATTCCGTTTTCGTCGAGGTCGCGCGTTGCTTCTTCGCTTACGTTTGGAATATCTGCTGTCAATTCTTCTACACCGCGCTTCGTATCACGTACCTCGGTAGTGTATTCGTCGACGTGGATAGAAGTGAAGATATCGTCACGAACTACACGTTCGCTGATTACAATCGCATCTTCGAAGTTGTAACCCTTCCAAGGCATGAATGCCACTTTCAGGTTACGTCCGATTGCTAATTCTCCGCCTTTGGTAGAGTATCCTTCTACCATGATTTGACCTTTTGTAACACGCTCACCTTTGGTAACCAGCGGACGCAGGTTAACAGTGGTGCTTTGGTTGGTCTTCATGAATTTGCGGATGTTGTAAGCCTTCAAAGGAGAATTGAAGCTTACCAATTCATCCTCATCGCTGCGCTTATAACGAACGCGGATTTCAGTTGCATCTACATATTCAACCACACCTTCGCCTTCAGCAGTGAGCAACACACGTGAGTCAGCAGCTACACGACCTTCCAGACCGGTACCCACGATTGGCGCTTCAGGGCGCATCAATGGAACGGCCTGACGCATCATGTTTGATCCCATGAGTGCACGGTTGGCGTCATCGTGCTCCAAGAACGGAATCAACGAAGCCGCAATGGAAGCAATCTGGTTGGGAGCAACGTCCATCAAGTGCAAGCTCTCCGGAGCAGTCACCGGGAAGTCACCTTCCAAACGAGCTTTAACGGTTGATGTCAAGAATTGACCTTTATCGTTCAGCTCAGCGTTGGCCTGGGCAATTACCATCGTGTCCTCATCTTCTGCTGTGAGGTAGGTAACGGCGCTATTATTCATTACCGCTTTTCCGTTTTCAACTTTGCGGTATGGGGTTTCAATGAATCCGAGTCGGTTGATTTTCGCGTAAACACAGAGCGAAGAGATCAGACCGATGTTTGGACCTTCCGGAGTTTCGATGGTACACAAACGACCGTAGTGCGTGTAGTGTACGTCGCGGACTTCGAATCCTGCGCGTTCACGAGAAAGACCACCGGGACCGAGAGCCGACATACGACGCTTGTGCGTCACCTCGGCAAGTGGGTTGGTTTGGTCCATGAACTGAGAAAGCTGGTTGGTTCCGAAGAACGAGTTGATAACAGAAGACAATGTCTTCGCGTTGATCAAGTCGATCGGGGTGAACACTTCGTTATCACGAACGTTCATGCGCTCGCGGATGGTGCGGGCCATACGAGCCAAACCAACAGCGAATTGGTTGTAAAGCTGCTCACCAACGGTACGAACGCGACGATTCGACAAGTGGTCGATATCATCGACATCGGCCTTAGAGTTCACCAATTCGATCAAATACTTGATGATTTGGATGATATCGTCTTTGGTGAGTGTGCGG
Organism: Flavobacteriales bacterium; assembly: GCA_027488435.1. Classification (GTDB taxonomy): domain Bacteria; phylum Bacteroidota; class Bacteroidia; order Flavobacteriales_D; family Sanyastnellaceae; genus JAIBBG01. The sequence goes on along the minus strand of JAIYBR010000132.1, from coordinate 1,477 downwards.
TTTTGTGAGTTTGTGTTGCCCAGTTTGCGGTTGATGCGGAAACGTCCCACTTCTCCTAGGTCATAGCGTTGCTCAGAGAAGAAGAGTTTGTCGATGACACCACGAGCTGTTTCCAAATCGGGTGGCTCTGCATTACGCAACTGACGGTAGATATATTCTACCGCTTCTTTTTCAGAGTTTGAGGTGTCCTTCTGAAGCGTGTTGTGGATGAGGGTAAAGTCAGCAGAGTTCGACTCTTCTTTGTGGAGGATAATTGACTTTGTGCCACTTTCCACGATGAGATCAATGTGATCGTTTTCGAGCACCACTTCACGGTCGAGTACAACCTCGTTACGCTCGATGGATACAACCTCACCGGTATCTTCATCTACGAAGTCTTCAACCCATGTTTTCAGAACACGGGCAGCGAGGCGACGGCCGAGAACACGTTGAATACCCGCCTTAGAAACTTTGACTTCTTCAGCGAGGTTAAAGATTTCCAGAATTTGACGGTCACTTTCGTAACCGATTGCGCGCAACAACGTGGTGACCGGAAGCTTTTTCTTACGGTCGATGTAGGCATACATTACGTTGTTGATGTCGGTAGCAAATTCGATCCATGAACCACGGAACGGAATGATACGCGCGCTATATAATTTAGTGCCATTGGCATGGCGGCTTTGTCCGAAGAATACGCCAGGTGAGCGGTGCAACTGTGAAACGATTACACGTTCAGCGCCGTTGATGACAAACGAACCTTGTGGAGTCATGTACGGGATAGTTCCCAAGTATACGTCCTGCACGATTGTTTCGAAGTCTTCGTGTTCCGGGTCGGTGCAATAGAGCTTAAGTTTGGCTTTCAGCGGCACACTGTAGGTGAGTCCGCGTTCGATACATTCCTCGATGGTGTATCGTGGAGGATCCACGAAGTAGTCGAGGAATTCCAATACAAACTGGTTACGTGTATCGGTGATTGGGAAGTTCTCTGAGAATACTTTGTAGAGACCTTCGTTGCTTCTGTTTTCGGGGTTCGTTTCCAATTGGAAAAATTCCTTGAACGAAGCCAATTGAATTTCCAGGAAGTCTGGATATTCGTAAAAGCTTTTGGTAGAGGAGAAATTGTGTCTCTCGTCTGTTTTTTTAAGTGTTGCCAAGTCCTTAAGTTGTTTAATGTTGTCTATTCGCTCTTAAACCAGCGACTTTGCTATCTTTTTTATAACGGCTAGCTATCCGTCTTTGCGTTTTTGTTGTAGGTCGGTAGCGCGTCCGACATTCCCGGTAGGGGAGAAGTAGTGGCATTAAACGAGTTTAGGCCACCCCTCTACACTGCGTGTAGAAGGGGGCCTCAACTGTTTTAATGCGTAGGTTGATTACTTGATTTCAACTTTCGCTCCTGCTTCTTCAAGTTGTGTTTTCAAAGCGTTTGCTTCGTCTTTTGTAACACCTGTCTTGAGAGGAGATGGAGCCTTGTCTACTGCGTCTTTAGCTTCTTTCAAGC
>JAIYBR010000033.1 GCA_027488435.1 Flavobacteriales bacterium | reverse complement strand
AGCGATTCAATTGAGAATGATTCTCTTTTACAAGTAATTGCCAGTCAGGCCGCGGTTGGTAAATATGGGGTGCTTGCCTCGGCAACAAATGGCGAGAGCCGATCGGTTGTCATTCGCAACAGCAAAGTAAAACTGACACTCAACACGAAGGGTGGATTATTTGCGTCGGCAGAGCTGCTCGATGGTTATAAGAATTACGCAACCAAGGAAAACATTCGCTTGTGGAGCGAAGCATTTTCGACCATGAAGTTGCGATTGCAAGTGGCAGGTAAAGGAGAATTTCCTTCCGATGAGTTTTATTTTGAGCCAAGCGCATCTGATATTGATGCTTCGCAATCTGCAGGAACGCTGACTATGCGCCTTCAATCGCAAGATCCGGCTAAGTATCTTGATCTGGTTTACACCCTTCAGCCCGATGCTTATTCGGTTGATGTAAAAGTAAATGCCAACGGTTTGGGTAATGAGTTGGAAATGGCGACGAAGCCACTTCAACTGGAATGGGTGGCCGCCGGTATCAATAACGAAAAGGGTCTTGCCGCCGAGCGTTCGCGTTGCTCGGTCTATTATCGCGAAGGGGAAGAAGATCGCGATTACCTGAGTGAGTCTGATGATGATAGCTATACGACAGAGGAGTCGTTGCAATGGGTAGCATACAAGCAGGATTATTTCTCAGCAGCCGTTATTGCGAAAGATGGCTTTCAGGCCGGCTCTTACATGCAAGTGAATGTTCCCCAAGATAGTGTTCACACCAAGTTCTATCAGTCGAAGTTGCTCTTGGCCATGAAGGGTGGTGAAAACGCCTTTGGCGAAATGACCTTTTACTTCGGCCCGAATGATTACAAGGAGTTGAAAAAACTCAACGTGGATGAAATTGATCGTGTAATCGATTACGGTTGGAGCATCATCGGCACGGTAAACCGCTATTGCGTTCGACCGTTGTTCTGGTTTTTCTCTTCGTTTATCGGCAGCTGGGGGCTTATTATTTTGTTGGTTACGCTCAGCATCAAAACGGTTTTATTCCCCATCACATGGAAGAACTTTTTGAGCAGCGCCAAAATGCGGGTGTTGAAGCCCGAGATTGATGAAATCAACAAGAAACATGAAGGCAAAGATCCAATGGCCAAGCAAACGGCTACGATGGCTCTATACCGCCAGACCGGAGTGAATCCTTTTGCAGGGTGCATTCCCGTGTTGTTGCAAATGCCTATCCTGTATGCTATGTTCCGCTTCTTTCCGGCTGAAATCGTGTTGCGTGGAAAGAGCTTCCTATGGGCCGACGATCTCGCTGCATATGATAGTATTATAAGCTGGGAGCAACATATTCCTGTGCTGAGTTCTATCTACGGAAATCACGTGAGCGGTTTCACAATTCTGATGTGTATTTCTACCTTCTTCTACTCGAAGTTGAGCATGGGAAGTCAGCCGCAAATGGCCCAGCAGCCCGGCATGCCGAATATGACTGTGATGATGAATATCTTCACCGTCATGATGTTATTCTTCTTCAATAGTCAACCTTCCGGATTGAGTTTGTATTACTTCATGGCCAATATGGTGAGCATCGGTCAGATGTGGGCCATCAAGAAATACTTCATTGATGAGAATGCCATTCGGGCAAAGATTGAAGAGAACAAGAAAAAGCCACAAACCAAGAGCAGCTTTATGCAGCGTTTGGAGGATGCACAAAAAGCACAGCGTCAGAAGCTGGTTCAGCAAAGCAAAAAGTAAGAATGCGCTTCGGAATTTTCATTTGTCTGTCAAGCTTGCTATTTGCATGCAGCTCGAAGAAAAACCAGGTTCAGCCTGTGATTCCCGTCGTTGCTGCAGAGGAAGTAAAAGAGGTCGTTACCGATACGATGCTTTATTACTCGCGCGGTGCTTGCTATGGCATGTGCCCCATATTTGAACTGACGGTCATGAAGGATGGAAGAGCCTTTTATCTCGGTAAAAACCATGTCGACAGAATAGGCGGCTTTCAGGCTTTAATCGATTATTCCGACATGGCTCCTGTACTTAAAAAGGCGAATGACATTGGATACTTCGAGCTTAATGGGGTTTATGATAATGAAGGCGTGCAGGATTTACCCAACATTATAACAGCGATTGCAAACAACGAAAAGCTTCATCGGGTGCGCAATCGGTATAAAGGTCCTGCGGCCCTGCGAATGCTCTATGCAGAATTGGATACCATGATTGCAAGGCAGAAATGGAGCCCGATAGCGACCAATAAATAAGAATACTATTTTCCATAATTAATCAATAAATCAATCACCAATCAACATGAAAAGAACAATGTATATCGCGTTGCTGCTGCTTACACTGCTGCCTTCTGCGATGCTGGCCAACGAAGGAATGTGGCTGGTCAGTTTGCTCAACCGTATGAACGAGGCGGAAATGAAAGGCCTTGGTCTCAATCTTACTAAAGAGGAAATCTACAGCATCAATAATGCATCGCTGAAAGATGCCATTGTGCGTTTGAATTACGGTCAGTGCACTGGTGAAGTAGTGAGCGACAAGGGTCTCATCTTTACCAATCACCACTGCGGCTATGATGCTATTCAACCGCTCTCAACCGTAGAGAATAATTTATTGTTGAACGGTTTCTGCGCGAAGAGTTTCGCGGAAGAATTGCCCATTGAAAATTTCAAGATTTCGTTTTTGGTGCGCATTGAAGATGTAACCAAGCAAATGCTCGGTGCTGTAAACGATGGCATGTCTGAAGCAGAACGCGACAAGGCTCTTGCAGCCAAGTCGAAAGAATTGAGTGCAGCCAACACAAGCAATGGCCAGTATGAAGTAGAAGTGAAGTCATTCTTCTATGGCAATGAATACTACATTATGGTGTATCAAACATTCAGCGATATTCGTCTGGTTGGAAATCCGCCCGAGAGCGTTGGAAAGTTTGGTGGCGACACCGACAACTGGATGTGGCCTCGCCACACGGGTGACTTCTCCATGTTGCGTATTTATGCTAACAAAGACAACCAACCCGCTGACTATAGCAAAGACAATGTTCCTTACAAACCAAAGCACTTCCTACCGGTTAACATTGACGGTGTAACCGAAGGTGACTTTACTATGATCATGGGCTTTCCGGGCCGCACCAGTCGTTACCTGACTTCGTACGGAATTGAACAGGCGGTAGAAACCCGCAATCCTGCTCTTATTGAGTGTTTGGGTACGAAGCTCGAAAGCTGGAAGAGTGTGATGGATAAAGATGCTCGCGTTCGTTTGATGTACGCTGCGAAGTATGCATCGACGGCAAATGGCTGGAAATACTACATCGGTCAAACACGCGGTTTGAAGCGCCTCGATGTGAAGAGCGATAAGCAGAAAATTGAGACCGATTTCACACGCTGGATGAGCGGAAATACCGCTGCTAAATCAAAGTATGCCGAGACACTTAAAATGGTTCAGGAGTATTATTCTGAATGGGATCCATATGTGAAGGCTTCCACCTATTCTTCTCTTTGTGGTGCCGGTGGAGCCGAGTTCATGGGCTTCGCAGCCGAGATGGGCGAAGCCATCAAGCAAATTTTGGCAGAGACAGATGAGACAAAAAGAAAGGAAGGGCTGGCTTCGTTGAATGGCGATATTGAAGCATTCTTTAAAGAATACGATGCTGTGACCGATCAAGTAGTGTTTGTGAATTTGACCAATCTGTATCGTGAACGCATTACAACAGATCGTCCAACCTGGCATGCCATGCTAGACTCAAAATACAAGGGCAACGCATCGGCCTATGCGAGCAAATTGTTTGAGACTTCCATTTTTACAGATAAGGCTCGCTTGATGGCTTTCTTGAATAAGCCTAGCGCAAAAGCAATCGATAAAGATCTTGCATTCATTACTGCTTCCAGCGCGAATGAACATGCAATGAAATTCCGCGGTATGAATCCAATTGCGAAGTTCAACAAAGGCATGCGTCAGTTTGTAGCAGGCTTGCGCGAAATGAATCCGACTAAGGCATATGCGCCTGATGCAAACAGCACAATGCGTATCACATACGGCGTAGTAGATGACTACAAAGCGGCCGATGCTGTTCATTACGATTTCTATACAACGGCAGCGGGTATCATGGAGAAACGCGACAATTCAAATCCTGAGTTTGTAGTGCCCGATAAATTGGCTGATCTCATTATGAAAAAGGACTTTGGTCGCTATGCGAACAGCAAAGGTGAACTTCCAACGTGCTTTATCCACAACCTCGACATCACAGGTGGTAACTCTGGTAGCCCTGTAATTGACGGCGACGGCAACATCGTTGGTATTGCGTTCGATGGCAACTGGGAAGCCATGAGTGGTGATATCGCTTTCGAACCAGAATTGCAGCGCACTATTTCAGTTGATATTCGCTACGTGTTGTTTGTTGTAGAGAAGCTGATGGGTGGTAAAAACATCGTGGATGAATTGAAGTATGTGAAGAAGAAGCCTGCAGTGGTTCCTGCTCCTGTTGTGCCTGAAGCTCCGATTGCACCGACCGCACAGCCTGTGAAAAAGGAGACGAAAGAGGTGAAGAAGGAAGCTGCTAAGCCGACGCTTCAGCCTGCAAAGAAGAAATAAGTAAACGGAATGCATAAAAAAAGGCGCCAAGCGGCGCCTTTTTTATTGAATCCATTTTGAATTATGCTGAAGCATTCATCTTGTCGAGCACGTCCATCACTTCCTTCACCGCTTTAGCAGAAGAATTGAGCAGCGCTTTCTCGCTATCGTTCAATTGAAGTTCGATGATTTTCTCAACGCCATTTTTACCCAGCACAACAGGCACGCCGAGGTAAATGTCCTTGAGGCCATATTCACCTTGCAGCCAAACGCAGCAAGGGAAGATACGCTTCTGGTCGCGTACAATCGCTTCAACCATTTGAGCAGCGGCAGCGCCCGGTGCATACCATGCAGAAGTGCCCAGCAGGTTAACGATTTCGCCGCCGCCTGTTTTCGTACGTTCAACGATCGCGTTCAATTTTTCTTCTGAAATCAATTCAGTAACCGGAATACCACCCACGGTTGTGTAGCGTGGAAGTGGAACCATAGTGTCGCCGTGGCCACCCATGAGCACAGCTTGAATGTCTTTCGGTGAGCAGTTGAGAGCTTCAGCCAAAAACGCGCGGTAGCGTGCCGTGTCAAGAATACCGGCCATACCAAATACGCGGCTGCGATCTACTTTAGCCGTGAGGTATGCACAGTAGGTCATCACATCAAGCGGATTGCTCACTACGATGATTTTTGCGTTCGGTGAATACTTCACTACGTTTTCGGTAACCGTTTTTACGATACCGGCATTGGTCGCGATTAAGTCATCGCGGCTCATGCCCGGTTTGCGCGGCAAGCCCGACGTAATTACGACAACATCCGAGTCGGCTGTTTTGCTGTAATCATCGGTGCTTCCGATGGTGCGGCTGTCATACAGATTGATGGGGGCTGTTTGCCAAATGTCGAGCGCTTTGCCTTCTGCAAAATTGGGCTTGATGTCGACCAGCACAATTTCGTTGGCAATCTCGCGGTGTGCGAGTACATCAGCACAGGTAGCGCCTACGTTGCCTGCACCTACTACGGTTACTTTCATGGTGAAATTTTATTTTGGTAGCGACCAACGTCTTGTTGATCGGCGCGCAAAATTAGCACGCAATTTTGCTCGGGCAACAGTCGTTGTTTTGCACAGGTGGAGATGATTTACACACACCTAGTGATTATTACGTTTCCCTTAGCATCTTTGAGTCCTCTATGATTCGCCTCCTAACATACATATTCCTCTTGGTATTGGCTGCTGCTAGTGCAACCCTGAGCGCGCAGCCTAAACTGGGTACTTCGTTTCCAGCTGGACAGCCCGGTGTTGATTTCAACAAGAAGGACGCAAAGGGAAAGCGCGACGGTTTGTGGGTTCAACAATGGAAAGACACACGCAATCTGCTTTACAAAGGTCAATATGAGCACGGAAAACCCGTGGGTATGTGGGAACGTTACTATCCCGATGGCGCATTGGCATCAACCACCAATCACGTGCAAGACACGACAATTATAGATGCTGTATTTTTTTATCCAAACGGCATCAATAAGGCTTCACAGGGACGTTTTGTGAAGAAGAAGAAAGAGGGTAATTGGAAAATATGGAATGAGTCGGGCGCGCTTATTTCGGATGAAAACTTCCGTGACTCCTTGTTGGATGGAACGTGTAAATACTTCTTTGAGAACGGACAACTTCTAAAAATCGAAACATTCAAGTCGGGTGAGTTGGAAGGTCCTTTCACGGAGTATTATGAGAATACCAAGAAGAAGTCGGAGGGATCTTACACAGGAGGAGAGAAGGATGGCGCTTATAAACAGTGGTTCGAAAGCGGCACCATTGATTGTGAAGGTAAATATTATAAAGGATTGCAAGACGGAATGTGGTACTACAATCACACCAACGGAAAACCAAAGATTTCCATCCTATATAAACGCGGCACTGAGTCTAAGCGTAAATATGAAAACGGTACCTTCAAGGAGTATTACGAGAGTTTGCTTCCGAAGTCTGAGTATTCATACGAAAATGGAATGCGCTCAGGTCCGTTCACCGAGTGGTACGACGTGGGTCAGTTTGTTCAAGTTCAGGCATCGGAAGAGGATTTGAAGCTGGGAATTATCTACCGCGAAAAACTCGAAGGGACGCAGGTAAAAATGAAGGGCGATTATGTCGATGATAAGCTGGAGGGCGAGGTCGTTTACTACCGCGAGAATGGAGCGATAGAAAAGGTCGAGGAGTGGGTTGAAGGCAAGTGCCTCAAGACCCGCGAAGTTCCGAAGTAATGAATAAACAAGTAGAAGTATGAACGCATTGAAAACCGCTTTGGCAAATCTGTTTTGTATCATTCTTCTGCTGACGTCAACTATTCTTTTTGCCCAAACTGCTCCCAATAAATACTGGATTCGATTTACGGACAAACACCTGTCGCCCTATAGTTTGAGCCGCCCTCACGAGTTTCTTTCCGAAAAATGTGTTGAACGCAGAATTGAGCTAGGGATTGGTTTTGATGAACTTGATCTGCCTGTGAACGAAAACTATATCACTCAGGTTCTAAGTCTGGGGCCTGCCGTTTTGCTTCACAAGAGTAAATGGCTGAATGCGATAACTATTTACACGGAGGATTCTTCTTGGCTTGGCAATGTGGCCCTGCTTCCATTTGTCGCTGAGGTAAAGTCTGCGTCATACACAGGCGACAGTAATCCCCATTTTGACGCAGATGCAGAACCTGCCAAACTGAAAATAGCTGATATGCGCAGTGCTGGTTCCTATGATACGGAACCCTGCGATTCATTTCCCGAATATGGTTTGGCATGGCGACAAACCGAAATGCTGAATGCTCAATGGCTTCATGGTTTAGGATATGCGGGAGCGGGAGTTGATATTGCGCAATTCGATGCGGGATGGAGCAGAACCGATAAACTTCCTGTTTTTGAGCGGTTACGGAATGAGGGCCGAATTAAAATGGTTCGTGATTTTGTGTGGGTCGATAATTCGAATGTATACACCTACAACAGCCATGGCACATCCGTTCTCAGCATCATGGCTTCATGGCTGCCGGGAGAAATGATGGGTCTTGCTCCTGAGGCCAATTATTACCTCTTTCGCACGGAAGATCCCTACAGTGAGTATCCCATCGAAACAGATAACTGGGTAGTTGCAGCCGAGCTTTGCGATAGTCTCGGTATCGATATCATCAACTCCAGCCTTGGCTATTCGCTCATGGATAATAGCGCTTTGAACTTCACCTATGCCGACATGAACGGCTCCACTGTGCACTGTTCCATCGCAGCGAATATCGCGGCGCGAAAGGGAATTCTTGTCGTGAATAGTGCCGGTAATTCAGGCGATGACCCTTGGCGTTATCTCACAGCACCTTCTGATGCCGAGGGGATTTTGGGGGTTGGTGCTGTTGACGCACAAGGACATCATGCCTGGTTTAGCAGCTATGGTCCGTCTGCTGATGGACGAGTGAAACCCGATGTTGCTGCTATGGGAAGAGCGGCTGCCTATGCGGCTCAAGATTCGACTATTCGCACCGGCAATGGAACATCTTTTAGTTCACCACTCATTGCTGCTGCAACCGCTTGTCTCTTTCAGGCTTTTCCAGATGCTTCGCCGTTTGAGATTCGCGATGCCATCATTCGAAGTGCGTCGACGATTCAAAATCCAACCGATTCGCTCGGAAATGGAATTCCTAACTACTATCGCGCATGGCAGATTTTACAGGGCGATGCACCTGTGATGGGTGACTTTGAAGCTTCTGCGTATCCCAATCCATGCAGCCAATCGATGCGTGTGACTTTGAATGACGCCAAATCATGCGAAGTAGGGTATCACGTTTATGATAGCATGGGTCGTCAAGTAGCAAATGGATCCGGTGTTACGATTACAGACGGGCATGGTTCGTTTGATTTGAATGCGGTCGTTGCGCGATTAGCGCCCGGAACTTACACGCTGCTTCTTCAGTGGGAACTGCGAAATTCTGTCATTCCTTTTACCAAAATTGCAACTCCACGCTAGTTCACTTCATTTTTAATGAAACGCTCGCACGAATCGCGCTTTCTTTCGCTTCTGTTTTCTTTTCCAGCTCATCTGCCTTTGCAAGCAATGCATCCGTAAACGCCTTGTCTTTGATCCCGCTTGCATTGATTCGCACATTCATTACCGCACCTAATACTGCGGTGCGCGAGCACAGTGCGCCAACCCCTGCATCGGTCACAGAGTTTGGGTTGCCAATCTCGACCATTCGCTCCATGACTTCCATGCTCGCATAGGCTATCTCGGCTGTGCGGTAAGGAATCTCCATGGCGTATTTCGATGCGCTTTCTATAGCTGCGCTGCGGGCTGCTTTTTCTTCGTCGGTGTTTTTGGGTAATGAAAACGCCTCCATGATTTTGTTGAACGCCGCGGTGTCTTCATCGACCAAATGCAAAAGCTGCTTTTGATACTCGACACCTTTCACAGCCCACGCGCTAAACTCTTCCCAACGGTCGTCCCAGCCGCGCTTGTGCGATGAAAGGTTGGCGACCATCGCTCCGAGCGATGCGCCCAATGCGCCAACATAGGCGCTGATGCTTCCACCACCGGGTGCAGGTGATTCGCTCGCGGTTTCATCGGCAAAGGCGGTTAGGTTCATGTTCACCAAACGCTTGTTACTGCCGAGTTTTTGCTCTATGAGGAACTCGATAATCTTCTCTTCAGGTTTGAAAGGCGCGAGGTCGTCGAGACCCAACGACTTCACCGCAATCTTGATTTTCTCTGTTTCGGAAATACCCAGAGAGCGCTCTTGCTTGCGGAGGAAATAATCGGCTGCATCGAGCAACGATTGTTTGGGAATCAGTCCCACCAACTCGGAGCCTGTGACACGCACGCCGCGCGCATCGGCTTTTTTGCACGCTTCTTCAAAAGCTACATGCACCGGTGTGATGCTGATGTTGGTGAGGTTCAAACTCAACTGAGCGATGCCATATTCTTCGATGTACCAGCCAATGCCTTTCACCGATTTGAGTGTGCCGGGAACGCGCTGCGGCTCACCGTTCGCATCGAGCAGTGGCTTGCCTGTTTTGGCGTCATTAACTACGCGCCCTGCTTCGCGAATGTCGAAGGCAATTGCGTTGGCGCGGCGAGTAGAAGTGGTGTTCAAATTCACGTTGTAAGCAACCAGAAAATCACGCGCTCCAATAACCGTGATACCTGATTTGCGCACACTGTCGTTCACTGCGGCCGGACCGAAGTCGGGCTTCCATTCCGGAGTGCTGATTTTTTCGATGGCCTCGTATTCGCCTTTGCGGCAATGCGCCAGGTTGCGGCGCTCTTCGCTGTTGGCGGCGTATTCGTAGAAGTAGCCGGGAATCCCGAGTTCGCGGCCCACGCGCTCACCTACCTGGCGAGCGATGGTCACGCATTCTTCCGTGCTCACGCCGCTGATAGGAACGAATGGACACACGTCGGTTGCACCCTGACGCGGATGCTCACCCTTGTGTGTGCGCATGTCGATGAGTTCTTGCGCTTTCTTGATGAGTTGAAAAGCAGCTTCTGCAACGACTTCCGGCTCACCGGCGAAGGTGATTACCGTGCGGTTCGTGCTAGCCCCTGGATCAACATCGAGGAGCATGACACCCGGAACAGTTTCAACTACGGAAGTGATGGAGTTGATTTTAGCCTTGTCGCGGCCTTCAGAAATATTCGGAATACACTCAATAATACGTTGCATGGTTTCGTTGATTACGTGTGCAAATATGGGGTGGTTTATAGTGAAGTAGTGAAGAGGTGAAAGGGTGACGGGTGAGGGGTGAAGTTGTTAAAAGGGTGGGAAGCGGAGTTGTACGCTCTAGACTAATCTCGAGTTTACGACTTGGCTCGGTGGCCGAGCGAAGTCGAGCCCCCAATAATCAGACGCTCAATTTTGTTCCTTCCGAAACTGTACATCATTTCACCCGGTTCTCTGAGTGGCTCTGTAATTATGAGGTTGGCCTTTTTGCCGATTGTGATGGTGCCGTGCGATTTCTCTAGCCCCATGGCATAAGCACCGTTGAGGGTGGAAGCGTTCACCACTTCGTTGGGTGTCATTCCCATGTAAATACAAGCAAGACTATTCACCAAATTCATATTGCCGCTAGGTGCGCTGCCAGGGTTGTAGTCGGTGGCAAGCGCGAGAGGCAATCCGGCATCGATGATTTTGCGGGCAGGGGTATACGGTATTTTGATGAACAGTGAGCATCCCGGCAATGCAACCGGCATAGTCGAAGTGGCAGTTAGAGCCTGGATATCTTCATCTGTCAATACTTCGAGATGATCAACACTCAGCGCGTTGTATTTCACGCTGGCAGCCACTCCGCCAATGGCGTTGAATTGGTTGACGTGAGTTTTCGGTCGAAGTCCGTGTTTGATGCCCGCCTCCAGAATGCGCTCCGTTTGTGCGACAGTGAAGTAATTCTCTTCGCAAAAAACATCGATGAACTCGGCGATACCCTGTGCAGCAACTTCGGGAATCATATCGTTGATAAGGTGGTCAACATATGCACCGGGATTTGCTTTGTATTCTTTCGGAATGGCATGTGCGCCGAGGAACGTTGCTTTGATGGTGAGCGGTGTGAGTGTTTTCAGTTGATCGATAACGCGCAGCATTTTGAGTTCGCTCTCGATGGTCAGTCCATATCCGCTCTTAATTTCGACTGCACCGGTTCCCATGGCTTGCATTTCATTCAATCGCTGCAGAGCCGATTCTACCAGCACTTCCTCCTCGGTATTGGCCATGAGTGCAGCGGAATTGAGAATGCCGCCGCCGCGAGCGGCAATTTGTTCGTAGGTGAGACCATGAATGCGATCCACAAATTCACCTACACGCGATCCTGCATAAACCGTGTGCGTGTGTGAGTCGCACCAAGCAGGCAAGACTAGTCGGCCATCGGCTTCGATTATCTCCAATCCACGCCAGTCGCTTATGCCCGGCCAATCGGCCATTGAACCGTAATCTGCAATGAGTCCGTCTTCGATCGCTAGCCAGGCGTTATCTATACTCGGCAAATCGTTCATGGCTTTGCCCGAAAGTTTTGATGGAGCTTCATCGTAAACGCCAAGGAGCGTCTTTATGTTCTTAATCAGAATACGCGACATGGGGCGAAGGTAGTTTTTTCGATGCAAAGGGCAATCAAATAGAATGGGCGTTTTATAACGTTGTTACTTTCAACGATTGATAAATAATATCCGGTGAATGAATGAGGGAATGCTTCTATTGAATGAGTGTTTCTGACGCACAATCAATTGTCATTACCTTCGCCCTATGCCCGGAAATTCATTTGGAACACTCTTTCGCCTTACCACATTTGGTGAGTCACACGGCCCTGCTATCGGCGGTGTCATTGATGGCATGCCTGCAGGCATCAAAGTGGAACTCGATTTCGTTCAATTCGAACTCGACCGTCGCAAGCCAGGTCAAAGCTCGATAACCTCACCCCGAAAAGAATCTGATCGAATTGAAGTTCTTTCTGGTGTTTGGAATCAAACTACGCTGGGCACACCTATCGGTTTCGTATTGTACAACGAAGACCAGCAATCGGCAGACTACGACGAGCTCGCAGAAGTATACCGTCCCGGTCATGCTGATGAAGTCTGGGATAAAAAATTCGGCATACGCGATTATAGGGGTGGCGGCAGAAGCAGCGCACGTGAAACAGCTGCTCGTGTGGCTGGTGGAGCGTTCGCTAAAATTGTGCTGGCCAAAGTCGGTATCTCCGTTCAGGCGTATGTGCACAGTGTGAAGCATATCGAAGTGCCTGTGCGCTATGATGAGCTCGATTTGAATGGAGTTGACAATAATTTGGTTCGTTGTCCGCATGAAGAATCTGCCGCACGCATGCAGGCCTGCATCGAAGAAGCACGCGACTCCGGTGACAGCGTTGGCGGCACGATCGTATGCGTTTGCAAAGGATTGCCTGTTGGCTTGGGTGAACCTGTTTTTGATAAGTTGCACGCTGTTCTTGCTCATGCCATGCTTTCAATCAACGCTGCTCAAGGGTTTGAATTGATCGATGGCTTTGCCTGCACACAGTTAAACGGTTCGGAAAACAACCAGCGACCAGGTGGTGTTTCCGGAGGTATTTCCAATGGAAATGACTTGGCGTTCCGTGTTGCATTCAAACCCGTATCTACGATTCGAAAGCAGCAACAAGCGAAGAATACCTCTGGTGAAATAGTCACACTCGAGGCGGCCGGCCGACATGACCCATGCGTGTTGCCACGTGCAGTTCCTATCGTAGAAGCAATGGCGGCGCTTGTTTTGGCCGATATGCAGTTGCTTCAAATTCGATAACTACGATTCACTCACTTCAAATTCTATCTCGGGAATATCTTGAAGTGCTTTCAATGCCTCCGCTTCGATGTTCACCTTATTAAAACTATTGGATGGCAAAAGCAACTCGCTTTGCTCATGCATCACGCGCATGCGCACTTGCGCTTTCCCTGTTCCGTTTTCAAGGCTTGTCGCGATTCGTTCAATGAGTTCGTCATTCAAACGATGCATGGGGATGAAGATGTCGAGATAACGTCCCATCTTCTTTCGGATATCACCTAGCAGTTCAATGCGATTGATGCGAAATTCGAGCGCGTTTATATCCTGACCAAATCGCTTCGGTTGCACGCGACCTACAACAAATAATTTTCCACCCCGTGTGATGAGGTGTCGATACTTCAGCCAGTCTTCGCCAAACATCATGAAATCCGACGTGGTTTCATAATCTTCCAATTTGAAGCTGCCGTAAGGGTTTCCGTTTTTCGCAGTCTTTTCGAGAACATCGACGACGGTTCCAGCGAGCTTCAATTCGCGACCATTCACTGTTTCCAATGTTTGGAGAAGCGACAATCCGCCTTTGCTGCAAAAGGTGTTTACTTCCAAACTGAAATCGTCGAGCGGGTGACCACTGATGAACATGCCAATTACTTCCTTCTCTTTTGAAAGCTGTGTCATGGTGTCCCATGGTTCTACTTTAGGCGCTTGCGGTTCGGCGATATTCGCTTCATCACTATCACCAAAAAGCGAAACCTGCGAGGTGTTCTTGTTATCGCGCACGGCCGCGGCATAGCGCACCAATGTCTCGATGTAGGTTTCGTTCTTTCCGTCGGGAGCAAAAAAAGCTGATCGCTCTACGCCAAAAGCATCGAGCGCGCCGGAAAGAGCCAGATTCTCTATGGTCTTTTTGTTGGAAGCGCGCGCATCGACTCGCCCGAGAAAATCGAAAATGGTGTGTATGCGTCCCTTCTTTTGTTCGGCTATTATGCTCTCTACAGCACTTTCTCCGACGCCTTTCACTGCCGCAAGTCCGAAGCGGATTTCACCCTTGTCGTTCACACTGAAGAGCGATTTCGATTCATTGACGTCCGGACCAAGCACAGGTATTGATTGCTTCTTACATTCCTGCATGAAGAAGCTTACTTGCTTGATGTCGCTCATGTTGTTGCTCAATACCGAAGCCATGTATTCAGCAGGATAATGCGCCTTTAAATAAGCCGTTTGGTAGGCTATCCAGGCATAGCATGTAGAGTGCGACTTGTTGAAGGCATAACTCGCAAATGCTTCCCAGTCGGTCCAAATCTTCTCGAGTTTATCTGCCGGGTGTCCGTTGGCGGTTGCTCCTTCCACGAATTTCCCTTTCATTTTGTCGAGCACATCCTTCTGCTTTTTACCCATCGCCTTTCGAAGTACGTCGGCTTCTCCTTTGGTAAAACCGGCGAGCTTCTGCGATAGTAGCATCACTTGCTCCTGATAGACTGTAATGCCATACGTGTCTTTCAGGTATTCTTCCATTTCAGGCAGGTCATATGTGATTGGCTCCTGTCCGTTCTTACGTCGCACGAACGATGGAATGTATTCCAGTGGACCCGGTCGATACAACGCGTTCATCGCGATGAGATCGTCGAAGACAGTCGGCTTGAGGTCCTTCATGTACTTCTGCATCCCGTCACTTTCATACTGGAAAATGCCTACTGTGTGTCCTTTCTGGAAGAGCTGATACGTAAGCGCATCGTCGATTGGTATGGCCTCTATATCGATATCGATATCATGCCGTTGTTTGATGATGCGCAGTGCGTCTTTGATCAACGTGAGGGTCTTCAAGCCCAAGAAGTCCATCTTCAACAATCCGGCACTTTCTACGACCGAGTTGTCGAACTGCGTACAAAACATATCGCTGTCTTTGGCGGTCGACACAGGTACGTAATTCGTGATAACATCGGGAGTGATAATGACGCCACACGCGTGAATACCTGTGCTGCGCACAGAACCTTCCAGAATGCTTGCGAGTTTTACCACTCGTCCTTCGTGTGAATCTTGCGCAGCAATGGAGCGAAGTTGTTTTGCGTTTTGCAGGTCATCGCCACTCAGTGCATCGCTCAGCTTTTTATCATCCCACTTCAAAAGGTCGCTCAGGTCCTGGTTGTCGGGCATAAACTTGGCGATGCGGTCGGTGTCGGGTAGGGGAAGTTCTATAACTCGTCCGGCATCGCGAATGGCCGATTTACCGCCCATGGTGCCGTAAGTAATGATTTGCGCTACCATGTTCGCACCGTATTTATTGCGCACATAGTCGATGACTTTATCACGGCCTTCATCATCGAAGTCGATATCGATATCGGGCATGCTTACACGTTCCGGATTGAGGAAACGCTCAAACAGGAGTTGGTACTTGATGGGGTCAACATTCGTAATGCCGATGCAATACGCAACTGCGCTTCCTGCGGCGCTTCCGCGGCCCGGACCAACACTTACATCCATTTCACGTGCCTTGTTGCAGAAGTCCTGAACAATGAGGAAGTAACCCGGGTAGCCAGTGTTGGCAATGGTGGCTAACTCGAAATCGAGGCGCTCGCGAATTTCATCGCTAATTGTTTCGTATCGCTTCTCCGCTCCAACATAGGCAAGATGTCGGAGGTAATTATTCTCGCCACGCTTGCCTCCGTCGGTTTCGTCGAGCGCGTCTTGAAACTCTGCGGGAATATCAAACTTTGGAAGCAATACCTCGCGCGAGAGTTTGTATTGCTCGCAGCTATCAGCAAGTAGCCGTGTGTTCGTAATGGCTTCGGGTAAGTCGGAAAACAGCGCCGCCATTTCCTGCGGCGATTTCAAATAGTATTGATTATTCGGTAAGCCCAGTCGAAACTCCCGTCCACGCTTTCCAATATACTTTTTCGGGCGAGATACGAACTCGCCTTCGCGCACGCAAACCAGCGCATCTTGTGCTTCACTGTCTTTTTGTTCGGTGTAGTAAGATGAGTTGGTTGCCACGTATTTCACATCGTGTTTTTCGCACAAGCTCAGCATGATGCGATTCACGTGTTCTTCTTCTTCGAGTCCATGGCGCATAATTTCTGCATAGAAATTTTCACCGAAGTTTTCTTTCCACCATACAAATGCTTCCTCTGCTTTTTCTTCTCCTTCATTCAGAATCTTGAAAGCTACCTCGCCATACATGCCTCCTGTGAGCGCGATGATGTCTTCTTTGAATTGAAGCAGTGTGTTACGATCGATGCGCGGAATGTAATAGGAACCTTGGGTGTGCGCGAGCGATGACAAGTGTGCCAGGTTATGGTACCCTTTTTTGGTCTTTGCTAAAAGCACAATTTGGAAACCATTGTCCTGGTTTTTCTTGTCGTGCATATCACGACACAAATTGATTTCGCAGCCGACGATCGGTTTTACTTCCGATTTGAGAGCGGTGCTTACGAATTGGAAAGCAGCCATCATATTGGCGTGGTCGGTGAGGGCGAGGGTAGGAGTAACGCCTTCCGTTGCCCAGCTCTTTGCTTTGTTCACCAGCGCTTTTATGTCGGAAGTGCTTTGCATGCCGGTAACACTGTATTGGCTGTGAACATGCAGATGCACGAATTGTGATGCCAATGCTTCAATCTCACTCGAGGCCTCGATAGATGTGCCGGCTGATTCAGTTGAAATAATATCTGCAGCCAAAGTTGCTTTGAAGTTCGAGGCTGCCAATTGAGGTGCTTCATATACAATCGCATCTGCCGATTCGATTTCCTTGAGGCGAATGACGCCCACACTTATAAGTCCGAAGAAACACTTAGCCGTGGCGTCTACGTCGTAAGCGGCATCGTGCGCTTCGGCAAAGGGTGCATTAAACAGCTTTTGATGAAGCTCTGTCAGCGTAGGCCATTTGAACTTCCCATTGCGGCCACCGGGCAATGCACAGAAGTCGGTAGAGAGATCTTTCGTATCCAACGACTTTTTCGCGGTTAGCGTGTTCTCAAGGCCTTTGCGCAACAATTCACACCCCATGATGTTGAGGTCGAATTCGATGTTGTGACCTGCGATGTATATGCATTGTCCAACATCGTTCAGAAAGCGTTCGATAACTTCTGCAAGCGGCATCCCTTCGCGCATTGCACGATCGGTAGAGATACCATGCACTTTCTCTGCATTGAATGGAATCGTAAAGCCTTCGGGTTGAACGATGAGACTTTGCGCAGAAATCAATTTACCGTCGGCACTATGGAGTTGCCACGCTATTTGAACTACGCGCGGCCAGTTGGCAAAATCGGTGAGTGGAGCATTCCAACTGCCGGGCAATCCGGTGGTTTCGGTATCAAAAATCAGGAACATGATGTAGGCAAATTAGGCTGTTGCGGTGGTCGCGGAGACTAACCGAAACGGGGATTTCAAAAGTAGGATGCGGTGCCCCCGAACTTAAGCGTTGTTGACAAATTTTGATTCCTACGACTTGTCGCCGCCTCGCGGTGTATCCCACCAGTTCTTGCTCTTTTTTAGATACGTAAATCGAATGTGTCCTTGCCACAGGAAACTATTCCGATTTGTTTCTGATAGCCCCGGTTGGTTGTGCCCAAGAACAGCGGTTGGAAAAGATTCCAGAGTGAATTTCGGATACCATGAAACGGTCGATTCGATTGTAACTGCTAGCGGTCCGATGGTGAAGGCGTGCCAACCTGTCCCGCCTGATAGATGGAATTGACCGGAGATAGCACGGTATCTCTGATCGTTGGCTACATAAACCTTCTCGCCGTATTTGCTGGCAAAAGGCAGATTCCAGCTGTAGCCGGCTCCCAATTGAATGTACCAACGGGTGCCAAGCGGACCTGTTTGTTGTACTTCCTTTACGAAGCATCGAGGGTGTGTTCGAATGAGAAGTTCTGTGCACACCTGATGAAATCCGGCTCTAATGGGAGAAGAACTGCGCTGTAGTGTGTTTGATTGATATCGATAGTGCACAAGTCCGATAGCGTGAATACCGCGCGGCGCGTAGACTTTCTGATTCCAGCCCAAAGCGAAACCACTGCTCATGGAAATTGGGGCCACTTCTGAATCGGCCCACGGGTGGCTTAGGTTGTAAGTTCTGAAAATGTGGTCTATGGAGGGGAAGTGCCAGTAGCCACCTTCCAATTGAGCTACGGGCTGTGCTGCGCAGAGCGATGAAAGTAAAATGGTTGCGCAAAGCAAGCGTATGCTCTTCATGAGGCACTGCTGGTTAAAATTTCTGTAGCCGCGCGCAACGCTGTCTCCATAGCGCCGTGCAGTGTGCCGTGGTGGCCGCCTGTGTGAGTGGCCTCTCCGGCAAAGAATAGTTTCTGGTTGACAGAACTGGCCAGTAATTGGCGTGCATCTCCAACTCCGATTGGATCATAAGACCGATTGCCCTGCCACGTGTGAATGGCAGCATCAGTAATTAGACTGATTGCTCCCGGAATAAATTGATCGAATTGTTGCTGTATGATGGTAAGTGGATCGCCGAAAATGGACGAAATCATGTCGGCTTGTTCCCCGGAAACTTCACAGTAAACCCAGCCGTCGTCTGAAACCTCGAACGACTGTGCTATGTTGTTGCCAATGATTCTTCTTGTGCCGGAAGGCCAAAGGGCTGTCTGCAATTTGAACATCGCGCAATAGCTTCTGTCTATGCCAATGCGAGATAGGGAAGTTTGCTTCGCGCTGTTCAAAGTAGGTGTGAAAGAGATGGTGCCACTTTTAAGAACATCGAGCGGAGCTGTGAGCAAAATACGATCACACGAATAGGTGCCTCCGCTCTGATCCTGAACTGAAACTTTTGCTCCTGAATAGTCGATAGAGGAAACTGCTGTATTGTATCGAATGCGATTCAAAGCATTGGGCAACGCTTGTTCAATAGCGGCCTGTAGCTGATTTCCTGACAGGGTTAATTCTGTTTTGCCGGCACTCCACGATTGGTATTGCCGACCGATTCCCAAAGCACTGATGCGGTCGGCCGAAGTGCCATGTGCTTGACCCGCGAGCACGTTGAATGTTGCTTCCACATTGGAGCTAATGCCAAGCGAATCGAAATAAGCTTGCGCACTGATGTCGCCTCCATTGTATGCATTCAGATTTTCGACAGCCTGAAGCATCTCCTGGAAATAAATGTTTTGATTGGCCTCTGCTTCTGTGTTGAGCGCTCCGGCGAAATAATAGAGTTGACTGCCTGATTTTTCCTGCATTTCTATGCTTTGATGGCGCAACAAATCATACAGAATACTGAATTGTCCATACACCGTTCTTCGATCGGCTTGCTGAAAAAGGGGCGTTGTGTTGGGCAAGGTGCGCATTCGTCCGCCCCAGTAATCAGAGGCTTCCAGAATTTGAACGGAAACTCCTTGCTTGAGGAGCATTTCGGCGGCATAGAGCCCGGAAATTCCCGCGCCGACAATGATAACTTCTCCTTGAAAGGTGTTGTCCTGGTCCCACTCTAATTTTTTGCACGATTGGAAAAGCCCGGGCAGCAGGCATGCGCCAGTCGTCAGCCATCCGCTCTGCTGCAAAAATGTTCTGCGGTTCATTCCATCTTCATTTTTTCCTGAAAGGTCCAGGCAATCGTTTTGGCTCGCAAAATCGCTTGCTCTGTCTTATCGCCACGGAAGAGTTGTCGCGCTGATAGTTCGAATAGTTCAATCCAGCGTTGCAACGCCGCACGACTGAGATTCATGTGAGCGTGCTTATCGAAAATGTTGGTGGTATAGCCGGGTTCATCCAACAATACAAAAGCCCAGAAATGAATCATGCGTGGCTTATGTTCTTCAAAGTTGAGATGCGAAAAGAAGGGAGCAAGCAAGGTGTCATCTGCTACCGATGTGTAGAAATGATCTACGAGTCGCCCTACGTCTTGGTGTGTCGCAATGTCATTCAAGATCAAAGTCCGGATACGTTTATTTTCTTGGGATAGGTGACCGAGAAGCGCAATTGTCTTTTCTGTGTTTCGCCGGGTTGCAGCGTCAGTTTCCATGTCAATTTCCCGGTGGTCGCGTCTAATGAGCCGCCGCTAATTTCTTCTTGTTCGACGGTTATCTCTCCGTTTTGCGATATAGGTATTTGATCTTCGATGATGAGTTCGATTGGTTGATTCTTATTGTTCTGAGCGGTTATCTCGAAGGCCTTACTCGTTGTTTTCTTATTGCCCAGTAGGTTGCTTTTACAGTAATCGCGAAGCATGTCTCGTTTCACACTGATGGCCCTGTCTCTGCCCAGCGAAAGATCAAGAGTGTCGTTGGCTTGCGTCGGATCAATAAATCCTTTTCCTACAAAAGTCCCCTTAAAGTAAATATTGCTCTCACCTGGCAACAGGGAGTATTGTGCCCAGTCGCTGATGCGCGCTTTTAAGAAGGCATCGTTGTCTAGTTTTGGAACTGTAATGTAAGAATATGAAGCGTTCAGTGATTCAGTCTTCATCGTTACATCGTACTTCGCATTGTCGCTCGGAATTGAGTAGGGAATTGCAATCTTAAATTCTGTATTGACCGTGTTTTGTTGGATAGTCACATAGCTGGAAAGTGACTTGTCTTGAACGCTTTTATAGTCGTAAGCTGCAACCGAAGGAGTTTCGTTGGTAACCATTGGGTTGTAGCCACCGCTCGCGATTGAGACCGGCTGATACGCCTGTGCTTGATACAAGAACCATGGATTTAAGACCGGGATTTGTCCGCCTACGGTTGGGTTGCCGGTTGAAATAGTTAGGTTCACATTTTTCCAATCAGAACCGGTGCTCTGAAAAACCTTCGCCCGATAAGAAAATTCAATAGGTGAATTAACATCTTTAGCTCGAAGATCATACACCGGTACCCAGCCGGCATTCCTTACGAAATAGGATATGCGAACAGATGAGTTGCCTGCGCGAGAAGCGTTGAGTGCGATGATGATTTCACTGGGGTTCGAATTCACTTTAGCGTTCATGCTGTTCAGCGCGTTTTGAAGACGTTCAACCTCCCGGTTATTCAAACGCTCTTTTTCTTCAATTTCGAGATACTTGTAAGATATTTCCGTCTGCCGGTTTCGAAAGAAATCCGCCATTTCTTTTAAATCATCAACAATCAATGTCGTGTTTTCACCTTTGATGGCGCGATTTTCCTCCAGCATTTGCCTTTCACCCACGAGAACCTCTTTGATTGTAGTCAGTTCCTTATGCTTGAAGAGTGCTTCATCTAAACTGTCTTGAAGGGCGCGCAAACGAGGTGATGTAGGGGCCGATGTCAAGTAGTTAATCTCATGGCGTGCACCTAGAATTGTATATGCTTCATTGCCCTCGATTTGAATAGAATTGGCATCAAGCTGTGCCGGAAGACCGGCTATACGCACTTGGTTTTCTCCTTCGCGAAGTGAAATTGCGCCTGTCACACTCACTTGTGCGCCCGACATAAACACCGTGACATCCGTGATTTTTGCTTCTATCGGTTTAATCTCTTGTTGAGCGCTACTTGCAAATGCAGAGATGCAGAATAGAAAGGTGACAGTCTTCTTGAACATGAATTTTTGATTTGGTGTAAAAATAAGTCGTTCGATGTTTCGAAGGAGCTTGATTCAGCAGTGGGGGCAATCAGGAATGGACGAAACGTTGGCCTATCTGTGCAGTGTGACTTATCTCATGTTATAAGATGACTGAGGCCATGGTTTTGGCCGCTTCAATCGACAAACATTTGCCCATCGGAAAAAGTTAAACCAAAAAAATTAAATTACATGTCACTAATCAAATCAAAACCAGCTTTTACAGCTCCTAGTCTATTTACTGACTTTTTCAATGATGGATTCTTAGATAACGGCCTATTGGATTTACCACTTACACGTTGGGTTCCAAATGCAAATGTGCGCGAAAGCGGCGAAGAGTTCGTTATTGAATTGGCAGCTCCCGGAATGGAGAAAGATGAATTCAATGTTGAGGTTCAGGAAGACGTTATTGTTATCGAGGGCCAGCATGATGAAGAAAGAGAAGAGCGCGATGAACAGTATCACAGAAAGGAATTTAAAACAACATCATTCAAGCGTTCGTTTCGTTTGCCGCAGTCTGTTATTGCAGATAAGGTGGATGCGAAATATGCGCACGGCATTTTAAAGCTTACGCTCCCCAAACGTGAGGAGGCTAAGTCGATCGGCAAGAAGCTGATCAAGATTTCATAGATCGTGGTGATTAGGATTAGGCCGCCTTTCAATGCAGGCGGCCTTTTCTTTTTAGAGTTGTAAGTGGATTTTGCTTTAATAATGGATTGATTGTTCGTGTTTTTCACTCCTATTTGGGCTACATTGTACCAGGTTATGGAAGCATTAAAAAACGCAGATATCAGTTTTGAAACCATCTTTAATCACGTGAATGAGGGGGTTTTAATAGTTAATAGTTCCGGCGAAATACTTCTTACGAATCCGAAGCTTGCAGAGATGTTCGGATACGAAGAGAGTGAGTTGTCGGGTGAGAAGGTTGAGAAGTTGATACCGTCTGTACTGGCTCACAGACATGAGCAGTATAGAAGTGATTATATGAAGAACCCTGTGCGCAGGCCCATGGGAAAAAACATGTCGTTGCACGGCAAGCATAAGACGGGAAGAGAGTTTCCCATAGAGATAAGTTTAAGTTATTATAATTCGAATGATGCATTATTTGTGATTGCCTTTATAATAGACATTTCGGATCGTTTTGATCAGCAAGCGAAAATTGAACGCATGAACAGTGAATTGAAATCGCTCAATGAGTCGCTCGAAAAGAAAGTAGCGGAGAGAATGCTGGTTTTGAAGGAGGCGCTTCATGAATTGGAAGTTTCGCGCGATGAGCTCTCACAGGCGCTGGAAAATGAGAAGAGTTTAAATGAATTAAAATCGCGATTTGTTTCCACTGCTTCACATGAGTTTAGAACGCCTTTGAGTACGATCTTAAGTAGCGTTTCACTCATTCAGAAATATACTTCAGCCGAGGATCAAGAGAAGCGCGAAAAGCACATATTGAGAATCAAGAATGCGGTTAGTGGGTTAACGGAAATACTGAATGATTTCCTTTCACTGGGAAAATTGGAAGAGGGTAAGATGTCGGCTAAGCTTGCGCAGCATGATGTCTTTGTGTTGATTAGAGAGGTGGTATCGGACATTAACTCCATCGTTCGCAGTGGACAAACGATAACGTATAACTCGGGCACATTTGAGATGATGATTGACCGACAGCTACTTCGGAATGTTATGTTTAACCTGTTGGGCAATGCCATCAAATTTTCTCCGGAGGGTGCTGTAATTGATGTGCACGTCAGCATCAACGATAACGACGTCGTAATTGCTGTGAAGGACCAGGGTATCGGAATTTCGGAGGCTGATATGAAGAATTTATTCGGACGTTTTTTTCGAGGAGCTAACGCTGTAGCAATTCCCGGAACAGGCTTAGGTCTGAATATCGTGACGAAATATCTCGAGTTAATGCAAGGAACGATAACATGCACGAGTGAGCTAAATGTGGGCTCAACATTCTATATTAATTTACCTAAAACCAACTAAATCCTATGAAAAGAATCTTATTGATCGAAGACAATACCGAAGTCCGCGAAAACACCTCCGAAATACTAACGCTTGCTGGCTACGATGTGCTCAGCGCCGAGAATGGAAAAATGGGAGTGGAAATAGCTGTAACGAACAAACCGGATCTTGTCATTTGCGATATCATGATGCCCGTGCTCGATGGATATGGCACACTCCACATGCTCAACAAGAATCCTGAGACAGCCGCTTTGCCGTTTATCTTCCTAACCGCAAAAGCAGAAAGAACGGACATCCGGAAGGGCATGGAAATGGGCGCTGATGACTATATAACCAAACCTTTTGATGATATAGAGTTGCTCAATGCGGTGGAAACTCGCTTGCGCAAGGTGGAAGCTATCCGCAAGGAAATTCAGCCAACACGCGATGGTGTAACTGAATTGATTGGAAACATCCAGGGTATTGAGGACATAACTAAAATTTCCAATCGCCAGCAGATTAAACATCTTAAAAAACGCGATGTTGTGTTTACCGAAGGTGATACTCCACAAGGATTGTACTTGCTGAATTCCGGAAAGATTAAGTTGTATAAGAGCCACGAATTGGGCAAGGATTTTATTATTAAAATGCTGCAGCCTGGTGAGTTTTTCGGATACATGGCTTTGCTTGAAGACGAGTTTCATGCGCTCAGCGCGGAAGCCATCGAAGAGGCAGAGATTACCATTTTCCCCATAGAAGATTTTTATAAACTACTCACACATCCTTTGGTGACGCAGCAGTTCGTTCGAATGCTCACAGGCAATTTGCAAAGTGAGCACGATAAACTAATCGCTTTGGCTTATTCAAGTGTTCGCAAACGCACAGCTGAGGCACTGCTCGAATTGCGCGCGCGCTATCACAATCTCAAGAGCGATAAACATTTTACCATGGCAATTGCCCGGGAAGATTTGGCCAATATGGTGGGCACGGCCACAGAGTCATTGATACGAACACTGAGCGATTTTAGAGCCGAAGGACACATCGAGATTTCGGGTTCAAGTATTACAGTTGTCAATACAAATGCGCTGGAAAAAATGCGCAACTGATTAATTCGAATCATATTGATAAGAATCAATGAAGGAATTGAGCGCGGTCAAGTTGGCCGCGCTTTTTCGTGAACACCTTGCGGACATATTTCTTTTCTTATGAATACAATTATTGCCGCAACCGATTTTACAAAGGCATCTGGGAATGCCTTGCGTTTTGCTGCTGAAATGGCCATTGATTTTAAGACGGATTTGCTCGTCGTTCATGCCACACATATTCCTGTTGTTAGTGATGTCTATTTCGATTTGCGCATGACTATGGATGATTGGAAAGAGGAAGACCAGAAGCAAATGGATAAGCTACTGTCGACTATGCGCAACAAGTATGGCGACGAGTTGCGTGTCCAATCGAAATTGAAAATTGGTTTTGGACCGGATGTCATTCGGCAAACAATTGCCAATGGTAAGGTAGGAGCTGTTGTAATGGGAATTGCACAAACCGAAAAGTTCAATCAGGTTGTTTTTGGATCGACCGGCACTGATTTGGCCGGCACTGTGAATTGTCCGGTGATTATCGTTCCGGATAGAGCTCGATACAAGCAGTGGAAGAACATTGCATTTGCTTTTGATCAGCAACATATTCCCATGGGCAAGTCATTAAACACCGTGCAGGAGTTGTTAGAACTCCATGAATCGAAAATCCATTTTGTCAATGTGATGGACACGCCGTTTATTGAAGGGGATGATTCATCACTGAAGCCGCTCTATAAAAAGTTTTCCGGTGTAGAAATGAAGACGCATTTTTTGCCTTATCGCCAGAATATGGTGGAGGAAGCAATTTTGGAATGGGTGCGCCGCCATAAGGCTTCACTGCTGGTTATGGTTGCACGGCAGCACAATGTTCTCTGGAGAATGTTCAATGAGCGAATGACAAAAAAAATCGCCTTTGCTTCCAAGGTGCCTCTCATTGTGCTTTCCGATAAATGATAAACAATAAAATTCACCCAATATGAAATTGCATATTCACTATAACGACACGCTTGAAAATCTTCAACGCTCGTTTAATACCGAGTTCCCATTCCTTAAGTTGGAGTTTTTCACCCGACCACACGATAAGGGGAAGCCAACCGAAAAACAGTTCCTGGTAAACTCCAAAAGAACGGTCGACTCGTGCAACCCTGAATTGAAGGAGACAACCGTATCGATTCCTACTGCCATGACCGTACAGGAATTGGAAAAGCTGTTTCAAGACGATTTGGGCTTGTATGTTCAGGTCTTCCGTAAATCGGGAAAAGTTTGGTTGGAAACAACAGCCACCGATAATTGGTCACTTTTCAAACAAAATGAAGAGGGACAGGAGCTAAGTGTTCATGGAAGTGGTCTGTCGGAAGAATTGCCCGACTATCATGAGCAGCCTTGAGTATTCGTAGCCTGATTCCATACATTTGTGCCGCGAGGTTTTAAGCGTCGCGACTCTTCATGCGTTTCGTAAAATTATTTCTGCTTCTGATTCTGTTGAGTGCAAATGCTCAACACGTTTTATCCCAGTTGACAAACGATTTATGTTCATCTGCTTTGGATATACATGATTTTATCATCCAAAATGATGGGTTGTCAGGGCCCTACAGCAATGTTGGAGCGACAGGTAATGACGTCGATGTTGCCGATGTAACCGGTTGTTGGTTCGATCCTCTTTCAGGAGATATTGAGAACGGAACACCTCAAGTTGATGCTACTGTTTGGTTTCGATTCGAAGGATTCGACGGTAATCTCTCTGTTTTCGTTCAGCCGTGCGATAGTAATTTGAATTTCCTCTCGCAAGACACGCAAATGGTCCTATTTAAGGGCGAGTGCGACAGTCTTGAAGTCGTTGCTTGCAATGAAGACATCAACGCAGCTGCTAACTACTACTGGTCGGGTATTTCTTCTGAAATTCAGTCAGGCACCGATTATTATCTGGCCGTTGACGGCTTCAATTACAGTGGTTTCGGAAGCCCTGAACTTCCTTTAACGACCGGAGAGTTTTGCTTAAGCACTCAGCAGCCCGAGGTTGCGGTTACTGAGGTTTCTTCCGCTCAGCTATCTGCCTTTCCCAATCCTTCCGATGGAATGATTACACTGCAAACCAATTCGCCGGTTATGGAGGTGGCTGTTTACAATATGGTTGGTGCACGCTGTGGCGTTTATGCAAATCCCGGCTACACCAACAATCCAACTATTGAGCTGCCCGATTCATCGGGTGTTTATTTGCTCCACGTCAAGACAAAACGTGGTGAAGCTTTTAGACGTGTTATTCGGAATTGATTATGCCTAATTGCGCAAACGAGCGACAACTAGGTATGTATAATACAGAAGTAATACGCCCATGCCTGCGCTGAATAGCCAAATAGCGTAGGGCTTCGTGCAATCGCTGCAATACATTTCACCCAGCATCCATAGCGAGTTAGCCGAAATCCAGAACAATACAGCCAGGTTATGAACGAATGAAGTGAGGTGTTCCCTCGAACGGTAAAGTATGATGAGAGCAATCGTTATAGTTGGCGCAATCATGATGGTTCCGATAGATTTTGACATTAGACACCAGCACATGTCCTTCACAAGCCAGAAAAGGATGTGCATGTTGTCGAACCGACTGAGGCGCTCATTGCTCATGCTCCAAACTTACTCTTTAGAACGGAAGCGCGCAATGTTCTGCTCAAACTCCATTGTTACCAATTCCCAGCGCATGAATCGGGCGAGCAACGTAGTTACGATGGGACGCGGTATATGACTCATCTTCGATAGCTGACTCACCGTAAATCCTTCCTGGTGAGAGAGAGCTTCGAAAAGTCGCTTTTCCTTTTCGGTGTGAAAATACTTTTCTGTAATCGGGGTGTGGTCGCTTTTCCAATACTGCATCAAAACACCGGGTGCAGGAAAGTTCTGATCATGGCGGCGCACATAGGCTTTCCATTCACCCAGCTCATTCACCGCAAGGTGCGGCCTATGTCGTGACGCGGGTATGATAACCTCCAAAACGTAACGATCTCCGGCCTTCCAGCCCTGTGTAGAATATTCGATGGGAAGCTTCGAATACATGGTGGCCGCTGCCTGAATCATGTGCTCTTCTTCTTGCAGTTTAGCACCCGCGATTGAGCCATTGTCTTTGACGCCAATAAGCAAGGTTCCACCATCGGTATTGGCAAACGCACATAAGGTGATGGCGATTTTGCGTGCATCATTCACTGCATATTTGAAGTCGAGCATTTGATGCTCGCCTTCCGCAATGCGCTGTGCCAGGTATTTCGGTATCGCAAAAGTTTCTTTGGCCATGGCTGTAAAACAAAAAATGCCGCCCGAAAGTTGGGGCGGCATCTTGAATTTGAAAACTTTTCTTCTAAATCGGAATTAGTGAAGAATCATAATGGGTTGCGTGAAAATGCCGCGTTCGGTTGTTACTCGAGCCGTGTACATTCCTGGACTACAATCGGTAAGTGTCGTTGTCTGAATCGAAATCGGTTGCAAGGTTTGAGAGAACACTATTTTTCCCAGCATATCGACAATCTCGAGGTTCGTCATCTTTTCAGCACCCGCGAATAAAGTCAGGCTGTTACCCGAATAAGCCGGATTCGGGAAGATGGAGATACCGCTCTCTGCAGTGCGCTCGCCGTTCAAGTTAATAACGATATCGACAGAGAAGGCATTAGACAGTGTGAATGATTCGGCCAAATTGCCTGCAGCATCTTGCACGTTTCCGCCAACAGTCAAATCTACTGACGCTATTTGTTCAATGTCACCGGGAACGTCAAATAGGGCGGTGTAAGTGTCGTTCGTTGTCCATTCCGACTGAGCGTTAAGTGGCAAGTTTATCATCGGTGTCGAAATAAACGAAAGTTCGGGTGCCGCGTCGTTGCCCATCGATTCATCAAACGTGATTGCTACGCTGAACATGGCTTCGCCAATGTCGTCACTTTGAATCACGTTCATGCTTGGTATTACTTCTGTCACTAGCGGATTTCGGGTATCGATAGCAAAGACATTATTCGCCGAGAAGCTTACCGTTTGGGCATTTCCATTCACGTCGAATGAATTGTTTACCTCCAAATCGATGGTGTTCAATTCCTCACCTGCATCAGCGAGCAAGTAGATCGCCTCAAAGGTTGATTGGTTTACCCATCGGCTTGCTGCTTCGTCTTGAATCATTGAGGAAGCTAGTGGATTGTCTGCTGTATAGTTGAGTTGAGGAATGACCAGTGTATCCATGGGCCTACTGTATATGGTTGAGACCGCGAAGCCGTTTGCAATATCGTCATCCGATATGATTGAGATAGATGGAGTAGCCGAGTTGACCTCAGGATTCTGAGTGTCGATTGCAATTGTGTCACCGTTAACGGAAGTGTTGAGAATATTACCGTTTTCATCGGTGGAACCTGCAATGACAACCGAGAAGCTTCCGGAGATATTTCCATCGAGTATGAGGTAGATGAATTGATAGGTGCTATCGTTTATCCACTGTCCGCCCAACGAAGTGAAATGGCTTGAGGTTGAAAGTCCGTTGAATGCTAATATAGGATTCCCCGCTGTATTCATAGGTGAATCGCAGGTTACAGTGATAATCAAGCTATCTCCCGCTAATGCATCGGTAACTATAGCTGTATTGCTTTCAACTGTTCCCTCGGGTGCTTTTGTGTCGATAGAAATAACATTGTTCATCATGGTGATGAACTGTGTGTTTCCGGCAATATCCCGGGCCGCCGAAATTTCAATGTCCGCATCCATGATCTCAATATTCGTGTCTTCAAAATCAAACACGGCATGATAGGTTGAAGGTCCTGTCCAGGCGCTCATGGCATTCAACGTGAGTCCTGAGTTTTCTTCTGCACCGATGATGGTGAACACAGGGTCAATCGTTTGATTCATGGGCTCATTGAACTGAATGAAAATATCGACTTCGGCTTGCTGAATAGCCGAGAGCTGATTGAGAACATTGTTAGCACCGATGATTGTCGCAACACCCGCCGGGTTTGCTGTATCGATAGAGAAGCTTGCGCTCACTGTGGGCACGTTCCATGTGCCAGACGTGTCGCGTGCCTGCTGCACACTTATCACGCAGTTATTTAAAACTGTATTCAAGTCTGCAACAGCATAGGTTGCGCGATACGTCTGCTCGTCTATCCATTCACCCGAAATAAAATCTAACGTGCTTTGAGCGGATGCATTCAGGAAAGTCAAAGTCGGATTAACCAACGTATCCATCACTTTGTCGAACGTCACATCAACACTCCATGAGTTACCGACTAATTGATCGGAGATTAAACTCGAATTAAAGCTGATGGCAGCTGCTGGCGGATTTGCTTGAATGCACGTATTGGCTTTGTTGACCGCTTGGGGACCTACTACTAATCCAACTTTGCGTCCGGGTATGTCATCTTGCGGTGGGTGCAAGCCGCCATAAATGCGCGATACACTGCATTGGTCTGATGCATCGCGATACGTTGCCCATTGCAGTTTAACGGTGGTCGAAGGGCCGCTGTCGGCAATCAAATAGCTGTCTTCATTGGCTACAAATTCCGACATGCCACCCGGGAAATATGCGTCGCCCGTAATGAGGGTCATAATTTCAGCGCCGGTTCTGGAGTAGGTAGAATGGCCTGAGTAGTAACCCGCAAATGGAGGGGTAACGAACCCCGCTGTTTGATAGGTCCACCAGTTTTCGGCAAGCAACCAACCGGCACCGTCTTCTCCGGTGCCCGCCAATGGGCCTTTCCAGGAGTAGATTTTTATTTTGTGTAAATTCTCCAGCGTGTCACCTACGAGCGAGTCGCCTTCATAAACTAATTCGATGTAGCCTGGAATCAAGGGTAATCCTGCAGGATGATAATGGGGGAGCGTAGGATCTGAGCTTTGTCCCTTCGAACCCATCCAACGAATGGCCATGATAGGGCGTGTGTAGTCGTAGTAACCTTTGGCGCTCCAGCATGCAATGGCAGCATCGTGAATGCCTCCTCCGAGTGCGAAATAGCCCTTGATATCCCATTCAAGCTTTGTCAGTTCATCACCGGCTCCCATCCATCGTTTTGCGATGTCGAGTGTATCCATTTTATCGGCTACTTGATTGAAGATCTTGAACCAATGTCCCGGTGGCGTTTCGGAGGTAGGTCCATCAGCCCAATACTGGGAGAGCACACGTGTAAAATCTTTTCGCGGAACCATTTGCGGCTCATAGGGCAAACCGGTATACGGATTCAAAGTGCGCCCCGGATCATTCACCCCACCTTCAAACATGTTGTAGAAGGCTTGGTATTCTTCAAAGGTGGAAGGCAGCTGTGACGATTCCGTAATGTCGAGTCCTCCGATGTTATTGGGCGAAGCATCGACCATGACTCCATCATCGTTGTTGTGGAAAGAATGCCAAATGATGTTCATGACATATCCCCACTTGAAGAAGCTTTCATCCAAACCAGTTTGAATCGTAGTATCGAGCAACGGAGGTGTGCCGGGGTCGAGGTATACTTTCCAGTTGAGGCCATCTCTAACCAACGTATCTGATTGGTCATCGGTTAATGCAAACGGAATCACGTTGCCCCATTCGTGTGATAGAGCTGGTGTGCCGGTGCCGGGTGGGCATTCCGTTGGAATCCCGTTCTGATCGACACATTGTGCCAATACCAGAGGCTGCCAGCGATTGGGGTCCACAACAAGAGGATTACCGGGAAAGGCGGGTTCAAGCTGACCGTTGATGGGCGTGTATTGCAGATTGGCATAATTGAACAATTGATTCGAACCGTCTTGCAGCGCAAACTCTTGCAACTTGGCAGCGATGTAGTTTCCGAGTTTGGCCGGATCACCATCTGAATAATCAGTGGATGTTATAGCGGGATCATAGCCAAGCAATTCCATTTGCCCGCTGATGTAGCTCTGGATAGTCAGCAAGTTTGCTCCGGGTGCGAAAATCGTATAGCGGTTCCAGAGGGTTCTATAAGCGGCGTAGCTGATAGCTTTCTCCTGCGCTGCCAGCAAATCACCATCAGCTGGCATGGGAATGCCGTTGAACGGACAATTGAACCCGCCCCAGGTTTGTCCCAGGAAATAGGGTTGTGCCTGGTCATCATACACGGCCCAAGCATCGTACATGACTATCGAAACATGCGCTAAATGGCGGGCATGCACGGTGGGTTTTGCGAAGTACTTGCGTATGCAATTCAGCTGTGTTTCGCTCCATTGGCGGGCAACCGATTGTTGCGCAATGAGTGGAATCGCTGATAGAATAAAAATGGATGATAACAGCAATGCTTGTCTGATTGAGCGAGAGTAAAGAACCTTCATAGTGCTGAGTTTGAACCAAAGATACACTTGTCAGGTAAACAACTAGTATGGTTTCTGATTTTCGTTGACAAATGTCAAAGGCTAATAATGAATAGGCGATGGTTGCTAACTCGGTAGGTTCACGATTTCTCTAATAACCGAAAATGTACTATAATTGTCCGTTACCAAAAAGTAAACGAAAATGTTATTTCCGCAGTTCATCATTTCGATGTTGTTTGTTCTGGGCGGATTCCTTTTTATGAAATACCCTCCTAAAAAAATCAACCCCCTTTACGGCTACCGAACAGCACGATCCATGAAGTCAACAGAGGCATGGAATTACGCGCAGCGTGTTTCAGCTCGCCGTATGCTTCTATGTGGCCTTGCGGGTATGTTGATTTTTATTATTATATCTGTTCTGAAATTTGACGAAGGCATTCATGGCATTTCAATGATTGTGACACTAGTTATCACCATTTTTTATACCTTCTATTCCGTCGAGCGCGACTTGAAGAAAAAATTCCCGGATGTCCGCCCTTAAAAGCGCATTGGAATATTATAAATCACCTCATCCTGATTATGGGGTGTGATGAGTAGTACGGGTATTTGTGGATCGTTGTAGATAAGGTCTTCCTCTTCCGTGCGCGGGAAAAGGGTGTATAAATATTCGTAGCTGAAATTAATAGCGCAGATTAAATCGGCCTCAATGGAAGCGGCGTAGCGAACCAGCTCTTTAGTGAAATGATGGGTGTGGGCAACTTCATGTATTTGTACGGCTATCTGATTATCTGAAAAGTGCTTTTTTATGCCGGATAGAACAGATTCGTCCATGAGTTCTGCATTCACGCGCTTAATGACCAGATGCACTTCGCCTCCGAACAGCTTTGCCAATTGCACCAAAGCGGTTGCCTCTTCCAGTAACTGATGTCGGTAGTCGACGGGAATAACCAGCTTCTTATAACCTTGTGGTCGTATATCTCTATCCTGAACAATGATGAATGGAATGTGTGATTCGGAGACCACACGAAGAGCCAGGCTGCCTGTGAGTTTCTGCATGCCTTTCATGCCGTGGGTTGGCATTACGATAAGCCCGCAACCATATTCTTTAGCAAACGCGGGAATTTCTCCCACTATGCCGCCTTTGCGAACATGTGTTGTGATCTGTCCTTTGAACGTGTCACTCAATCGTACTGCCCATGCATCTAGTTCCTGTTTGGAAGCTTCTAGTGCACGATCGCTGAATTCCAGGTGAAGCAGCGCTATTTCCGCACCGGCCAGAGTAGCAATGTGCGCGGCGTGATGAAGGGCTACAAAGCTCGCTTCTTTTAAATCGCAAGGAACCAGAATTTTCGTGAGTCGCATATTTATCGTTTTCATGCAAATCTAAACATCTTGTTTACCTTTACCTCGAATCTAGTTGCTAATCGCAATTAAAGTATGGAAGCAGTCAAGTCTTTCTTCGATAATAAACTCGGAAGCGTTATGCAACGCCTCCGCTTTGAATTGAATGTAAAATACCTTTACCATGATTGCCGGCACACGGAAGATGTGATTCGTCAGGTGCAGGAAATAGGCTATCGCGAGAAAGTGAATCAACATGAAATTGCGCTGCTTAAGCTCGCTGCCCTGTATCATGATCTTGGTTTTTTGGTTCAACGGCCCAACCACGAAAGTGCCGGAGTCGAATTGTTTATGCAAGAGTCTATTGACTCTGAAATTTCGGAAGAGGAAAAACAGACGGTAGCCAGCCTTATCATGGTGACGAAAATTCCGCAACAACCGAAAACGTTGCTCGAGTCTATCATCTGTGACGCTGACCTTGACTATTTGGGTCGCGAAGACTTTCCATCGATTGCCGAGTTCCTCTACCTTGAATTAAAGGCCTGCGGCGAAATGAATGATCGCGCACGCTGGAATGAAATTCAACTTTCGTTTTTGGGTGCTCATCAGTATCATACTGAATCGTCGCGTAAATTGAGAACAAACGGATTGCAGAATAATATCGAATTCGTTCGTCGCCGACTCGCTTCTCAGTAACTTAATGAGTGATGTGAAAGAGCTCCATTTCGCCTTTGCCTTTTAAGTGCGAAATGCCTGCGCTTTGCAGCTTGAATTGGCCTTGAACAAGTGAATGAGTGGCGGGTGTAATGGTCACTTTCATCGGACTTCCCGCCGATTCTGTGCGGGCTGCAATATTTACATCATCACCCATGATGTCGTAAATGAAACGCGTTTTGCCGATGATGCCTGCGATTACTTTGCCTGAATGCACACCAATTCTGCAGCGCCATTCCTGACTACTGGTTTCATTTCTCTTTTCCAGATATTCAATAAACGAGAGCGCAGTTTTCACGAGATTAAATGCATGCTCTTCCGTTGGCTGATGAATTCCGGAAACGGCCATATAGGCATCACCAATAGTTTTGATTCGTGTAGTATTATTTTCCTCACAAATGGTATCGAAGGCACTGAAAATATCCGATAATTCGTTGATCAATTCTTCAGGCGATAATGCAGCGCTTATCGGAGTAAACCCAACGAAATCGCAGAACAAGATGCTGACGTTTTCCTTGATTTGTGGTTTGTGCGTGCCATACTGAATCAAATCGTGTACGACTGCATCCGGCAGTAATACACGCAATAACTCATTCGATTTTTTACGCTCGTATTGCAGATCCAAATGCGTGCGAATGCGCGCCTTCACAATGTCCGGATTGAATGGTTTTGTGATGAAGTCTGAGCCTCCTACACGAAAGCCCTTTGTTTCATCGGCAACTTCATTCAGAGCGGTAAGGAAAATGACAGGAATAGCTGCAGTGCGCGGGTTCGCCTTCAACGATTCACACACTTGAAAGCCGTCCATCTCCGGCATAATTACATCGAGGAGTATTAAGTCGGGCTGAGGTTCTTGCTGCGCAATTTCGAGACATTTGGCGGCGCTTTTCGCTAATTTGAGTCGGTAATGATCCTTCAGCAGCGCGTTAAGAACTTGCAGATTTTCTGCAGAGTCGTCAACAATTAAGAGTTGAGGCTTTTCTGCCGATTGGGTCATGATCGTTTTCATACTGCGAGAATTTGATATGCTTCATCGAAATCAAAATTCTCTAAAGCGGTCATGCATTTTTTAAGTCGATAGCTTGTTTCCATGTCAAGGGAGTAATTCAGAAGCAAACTTTCTGCTATGTCGAGCGCTGCGCTATCATTGTTGGATGTAAGAACTAAAAGCTCACTCCACTTTTCACTGAGTGTTTTCTCGTCGATGGTGGGCTTTCCTGTCATCTCTTCTGCGTGTTCATTCAGCGTTTGGTTAATTCGCTGTATAAGTT
>JAIYBR010000070.1 GCA_027488435.1 Flavobacteriales bacterium | reverse complement strand
TGAGGTAACGGCGCCGGCGATTAAGCCCCCTTTGAAGTTGCGCTTTTGCTTCGTTTCTTCTTGAGCAATACACGTGTGAACTAAAGCGAGCAACAGTAAACTGAAGAAAACCTTTCTCATGGCAACAGCTTCACTTTCTCGACATTGACCACTCTTCCGTTTTCACCTTCGGTAAGGAAGGCAATCACTTCGCAGTTTTCGGTGACCCATTCTGAATTCCAGTCAAACGAATAGCTGAATCTTTTGCTCATTCCTTCAATGGGGTTACTGAATACCTTTAGACCGGTAGCGCCAGTACCTGTAGCACGAAGCATATGTTTATGATCATAGTCTTCAATAAACTCTGGATCGTGATTGTTCCACAATTGAGGAGCTATAATTCCCGACTCTGCCAGCATAATTACCAAGCGATAATCGCCATCGGCATTTTCGAGCCATTCTACAAAGGCATGAACATTCCATTGTCGGCCTGATGATTCATAATTTGCTTGCAGCTGCAAATTGGCAGCTGGCTGAGCGGTGAGGGCAGCCGTGACTTGTGCAGGCCAAGCCGAGGGTGAAAAAATTGCGGCTGCATTTTCTATTCTATTAATTCGGCCCTTGGGCATAATGTCTTGTCCTACCTGCGTAAGCAGATAATAGGCTCCCTCCTCTGTAGTCCAATCTGCAGGGTACTCCGGAGGAAGCGGCGCTGCCAATGAACCTGCATGAATCGAAACAACTGCTAAATCTTCGCCATAGGTTTCAAGAAGCTGGGCTGCCTTCACGTGGCCATTAGGGCAATTGCCACACTCATGACCTGTAAAGTCTTCGAGTAAAACCTTCTGTTTAGGAACACCCGTCGGCGTAAATGTTGGCGCAGGACCATACAAATCACTTCGATATGCTGGAAAATCCAAAATTGGATCAACTTTCTCCTCACACGCGAGCAGCGATACGGCTAATAACAGACCAGATGCGAAACGAAATAAAAATTTAGAATTCATCGTATCAGAAGCTAGAGGTTATATTGATTTCAATTCCATTCGAAGCAGGAACAGCTCTGCAAACTCCACCAATACAAAATATTCCTGCACGTCTTTTTCCATATCCAATCATGATTCGGCTGGCACCCTTACTATAACCAATATTACCATAGAGGTAATGAACCTTTAAACGCTCATTATCGTTGCCATAATTATACTGATCCATCACCGCGATAGACCAATGAGGGGAGAAAGAATATTCGACTAAACCCGTGGCCCAGTTGCCCTTATCCTGCTCTGTTACCAGGGATTGCAACTCCATTCTCACAGAGTGCTTGGGTTTGAATTTATACTGTACATCCAACACATCAATGTGCGTGTAAACGATACCTTTATACGTTTGAGTAACCGGGATAACACGTGTATTGAATTCAAAGTAGTAATGCACAAGGTTGAAGCTCCACTCTTTGCTGATCTTTTTACGAATTTCCAGATTTACATCGCGCACATATTTCGTGTTTCCAAAACCATATGAGTTCACCCGATAACCATCGATTAACTCACTTCTTCCACCGACATGACTTGTATCCAGACCGTTTACTGCAGCCACATTCAGTGAAACATAAGTACCGTATTTTCCACCCAATAAACTCTCCTTCTTAAACGTGTAGAACAATTCACCACTTATTCCAACTTCGCCATTTAGCACGGTAGCATATGGATAAAGAGTTGCAGCCAAATTGTAGGTATGCTGTCGTGTTATGGCAGGCAAATAATTGATTGGCACATCAAATAGCAGTGCATCACGATCGCTGCGGTAGGCCATATTGTCTACATACTTCGCTCCTGCATTGATTCCGAATCCTTTGGTGCTGTAGGTTGCATTCAGAAAAATTCCCTCTCCCTTTTTGAAGATAAAACCATTATCGGCATTCGGATCAGCAAACTTGTAGACGTACTCACCCGTGAGTTGGAAATTCTTATAAGTGACACCCAAGCGGCCTGCAGAAGCAACGACATTCTGTGGCATTGCAAAAACGGTGGTGTCACGCTCGAATGTTTCACCAGCTTGGTATTTGCTCACGAAGCTTCCCCCTAAAGTTACTTTGAGAGGTTTCTCCTCCCAAGGCTTGATGAATTCATTCATGCTAAATTCTCCATCCACTCCACGCACGATACCATCGCCATTGATGATCCTACTATCAAAATCATATCGCTGCTGCCCATAAACACCTTTAATGGAAACTCCCTTGGTTGGCTTAAAAATGATTCGAACACCATCCATGGCATTATCGATTCCTAAGTTGGGCTCCCAATACGATCGAAAGCAAAGTCCATTTCCGAACTGCTCATAAAAGTTGCCCACTGTAATATCGAGATTATCCATGTTGTAGCGGATATATCTGCTGCCTATACCAGATCCTTTAAAGCGATTGGGAAAACCGAGAATGGCGCTCTGATAAGACTCGAATCGAACACCTGCTGTAATATGTCCATACGTATAGGTGAAATTACCAAACGAATTCATGGCCGCTTTTGCATCGGGCACCTGAGCACCAATAGTCTCGTCGGGATTGTAGTTCTGAAACAACACCTGCACATTTCCATGCAATTGTCCTTTTGCTTCTGCCTGTGATTGTTGCTCTTGTGAGTGTGTATACAAGCTTGAAAAAAGCATCAAGCCTGCTATCACTAATCGCGCTGATTGGATTCGCATTTCGGTTAAGGATATCAATACAAAATTTTCAATGAGCCAACTTCAATAGTTGTTCGTGGACTTCTTCTTCATCGCCCGGCGTATAGCCCACATGCTGCCACACAATTTCTCCTTTGCCATTGAGCAGGAATGTGTGAGGGGGTGAGTTAACACCCATCGCTTGCGAGAATGTCTTATTGACGTCGGACAAAATCTCGTATTCCCAGGAAACGGAATTGACATAGGGCTTCACGCTGTTCACAGTACGCTGATCGTCGATAGTTACTGCGTAAATCTTCACGCCGGTTTCCTTCTGCCATTCTTCGTAATAATCCGCATAGGTATTGAGCTCTTTCTTGCATGGGCTGCACCAGGTAGCCCAAAAACAGATAAGCATCGGCTTGCCATCGTTAGAGAGGGTTGCCGTATTCACATCCTTGCCGTCTAAATCTTTCAGCGTAACGGCAGGGAGCGAATGGCTTTGCGACAAGACGCTCTGCGTGATGAACATGGTGACAAAAACTAAAAGTAGATTTTTCATGGGAGCGATATTTGATTTTCAAGGCGCCGCCGCCTTCAACTAATGTACCGATTTCAATGTTGAATAATTATGGGATGCTTTTCGGGTTGTGTTCCACTTTCAAACGAGATTATATACATGCCCGAGGGAACTGATGAAACATCAACAGTTGCAATCCCTTCTCGCGATAATCGCTCGCTCAATATCCATTTACCGCTGAGGTCATAGAGCGTTATCTCTCTTGAATCGACACCCGACAAATTCAAATGGAGGACCTCTCCAACCGGATTCGGGTAAATACTCCAGGTTCGATTTTCAATCTGGCCAACGTTAATGGGCGAACCTGCTTCAAAGTTGTACTGCAAAAATCCCGGGGTATTCGGCTGTGCAGAGAAACCATAGGAACCGTCGTAATCAAGCATCACCTCTTCGGTAGTGGTTGAGTCTAACATACTGTATAGCTTACAGAATCCATCGAAACCGCTGTACTGACTTCCATTCAATCCATCGCCTGCAGAATCATAAAGGTAGAAGCTATAACACCCCACTGATGGCAGATAAAAAATCTGATTGAGGTATTGGTAGTCTACAGAATATCCACCACCACTGTAGATTACGAAATCGGAATCATTGCGAATCTCCCACTCTACTTCTTGCGGATAAGCATCGAGTGCAAGCTCTAATCGAATCAATCGTGTTGAATATCCCACATCTGTTCTAACCGACACGGTGTCATTTTGTGTGTTCGAATTGGGCTGCCCTATAGAGCATCGTAGAGGTGCATCTGTAATCACCTGAAGCGCGGAAATGGATATCGTGTCTGATTGATACGAGTTGAGCTGGCCCTGCCAAGAAATTGACTGCGATTCAACGGCGCCTTCCAGATTGAGTGTTGTGTTATAAAGTGTTTCCGTTCCCCTATTCTTCAGCACCACATCCAACTGGATTTCATTGCTGCCGCACGAACGATTAATTAAAGCGGAAATCAACGCCGGGTCGTAACCCAATGAGGCAGGAGGACATGCTGATTGGAATACAAGGTTGGATAAATTTCCCAGTGAGAGCTGATCGGCAAAACGAACTAACCGATCAGGGCAGATGACGATTAATAGTGGAAGATAAGGTAGCGCAAGCTGCGCCGCAAAAGCAGAGTCATCAATTACGGGCAGAGTGGACAATGACATCCAATCACCCTGGGAATCGTATGCCGGATTACCCGTGTTTAACTCAGGCCCGCTAAGCTGTTCCGACGAATTGGTTGTTTCACCTTCGACCCGCCAAATTTCGACCGCTGCATTGCCTGCGGCCCCATATAGAGCATTGAACGACTCGAGTGTTTGTTGCTGATAGTACTCCCAAGCATAGCTGTCCCAAGCTGCGAAACAATATAGTATGACCGTTTTCCCAGAGTCGAGCTGTTCGTACAAATGGCGTGTGTTTCCCGCGACATCCTGTACTGAAAAATCGGATGCGAGAGTACCTTCCTCAATTTGCGAGTAGGATGTTAATGCACCGCAAATGGCTGTAATAAAAAG
Organism: Flavobacteriales bacterium; assembly: GCA_027488435.1. Classification (GTDB taxonomy): domain Bacteria; phylum Bacteroidota; class Bacteroidia; order Flavobacteriales_D; family Sanyastnellaceae; genus JAIBBG01. The sequence continues at coordinate 7,007 of JAIYBR010000070.1, read as the reverse complement.
TAAATTTTTCATGAACTGTGGGGACGAATTTAAGCACGAACCCACCTATCTCGGTATCCTCTGATTCTCATTAAAACTCCAAGCGACGCATTTTTTTTAACCTCGCGAAAAACAGTCTCACCTATTTTTGTGGAAATAAGATTCGCATGAAAAAAGTTTACTCTGTTCTTTTCCTTCTTTTTTGTTCAATCATTGGAAGAAGTCAATTCGTAGAGCTCCATGATGAGGTAAGTTCGATGGAAGGTGACATAACTAATACCACAGAGGTTCTTAGTGCCCATTGGGATGTGATTAATATTTCAGGCTCAACTAAAAACATTCGCTGCCGACGCGAAATTGTTCAAACTGTTTCGGGGGCTCAACACCAGTATTGTTGGGGAGAGCTATGCGGACCTTGGACTGCTAATACCGCCACGAATACTTCGTCTGAAATCGTAACGATTGCGAATGGCGATACTACAAACACCTTCTTCTGCAAATACAAGCACCTTGGTAATGCGGGTGCGAGCATAGTTCGTTTTTGCTGGTTCGACAATATTAATGCAGCGCTAGAGCTTTGTCATGAAATAACATTCAGCGCACAATCACCCAGTCAAGTGGGAGGCATCGCTAATGATTCAGCTGCAGCATTCGAAATCATCGGTAACCCGGTAAACTCAATTTCAGCGTTGAAATACCAATTCCAAAATCAGCCAAACCAAGCTTCTGTTCAAATTTTCAGTGCTACAGGAGTATTGGTTCAGGAGCGTCCAATTAATTCAACACAAGGATTTGTAATGATGGATGCAGAGAACTTTGCGAATGGTGTTTATCTGTGCCGACTGGTTAATGGTGGCCGTGTCGTGGGAACTCAACGCATGGTGGTGAGCAAATAAGAAACAATCATCCAAATGATCAATGAGGGGGCGAGTATATTCGCTCCCTTATTTTTTGGTATGAGTCAGATTCGTAAGAAAGAAGCGCTGGATTATCATTCATCGGGCCGCAAGGGAAAACTAGAAATCATTCCCACCAAGCCCCACAGCTCGCAGCGCGATTTAGCTTTAGCCTATTCACCAGGAGTTGCAGAGCCCGTTTTGGCCATTGCAGAAAATCCGGATGACGTGTATAAGTACACGGCAAAAGGGAATCTCGTAGCTATCATTTCTAATGGAACCGCTATTCTCGGCCTGGGAAATCTGGGTCCTGAAGCCAGCAAGCCGGTGATGGAAGGCAAAGGAATGCTCTTTAAAATCTTCGCCGATATCGATGGAATGGACATCGAAGTGAAGGCCACCGATGTAGACGAGTTCGTGAATACGGTCAAGAATATCTCGCCCACGTTTGGCGGTATTAACCTGGAAGACATTAAGGCACCGGAAGCATTTGAAATCGAAGAGAAATTAAAAGAGGCACTCGACATCCCCATCATGCACGACGATCAGCATGGAACGGCCATCATTTCAAGTGCTGCGCTAATCAATGCATTAGACATAGCCGGCAAGAAAATCGAAGATGTGCGTGTAGTTGTGAGCGGCGCAGGTGCCGCGGCCTTGTCTTGCGTTGATTTGATGCAGATACTGGGCGTGAAGAAGGAGAACGTTTTTATGTTCGACTCCAAGGGACTCGTTCACAACGAGCGCACCGACATCGACAACCGTAAGATGCGATTCGCCTCGGATAATAAATATGCATCGTTGGCTGACGCCTTAAACGGAGCAGATGTTTTTCTAGGGCTTTCACAACCCAACCTTATCACACCGGACACCTTACGCACCATGGCTGCCAACCCAATTGTATTTGCCATGGCCAATCCCGATCCGGAGATTGCGTATGATGTTGCCATTTCATCTCGCGAAGACATTATCATGGCGACCGGTCGCAGCGACCATCCTAATCAGGTGAATAATGTGCTTGGTTTTCCTTTCATTTTCCGTGGCGCGCTCGATGTGCGAGCCCGTTGCATCAACAATGAAATGAAACTGGCAGCGGTACATGCACTGGCTGAATTGGCTCGCCATCCCGTTCCGGAAGAAGTAATAGAAGCCTACAACCTGAAGAACTTACACTTCGGCAAAGACTATATTATTCCTAAACCCCTTGATCCGCGTTTGATTGCCGTGGTTTCTTCAGCAGTAGCGAAAGCAGCAATCGACAGCGGAGTAGCCAGAATCACGATAGAAGACTGGGATGCCTACAGCGCCGAGTTGCAGAAGCGCATGGGCCGCGATAACGTTCTTAGCCGAGGCATTGCGGAGCGCGCGCGCAAAGACCCGAAGCGGGTTGTTTTCGCCGAAGGCGACAATTACAAAATACTAAAGGCGGCGCAGCAAGCCTACGACGAAGGTGTTGCCTACCCTATCCTCTTGGGCGATGAACAAAAGATTCGACGCATGCTGGATGAGCATGAGCTCGATTTGGAAAGCGCTCAAATTATTGATCCACGCTCTGACCAATGGTTGAAGACACGGGAAGAATTTGGTGCTCGTTTGTTTAGTAAGCGCATGCGAAAAGGATTGACAGAATCGGAAGCCATACGCACCATGCGCGACCGCAATTATTTCGGTGCGATGATGGTGGAAATGGGCATGGCCGACGCGCTCATCAGCGGTATGACACGCAACTACGGTCGTGTTATTCGCCCGGGATTACAGACCATCGGCCCCGCTGTTGGCGTAAAGAAAGTGTGCGGCATGTACATCGTTGAAACGAAACAAGGCCCTTTGTTTTTCGCCGATACAACTGTCAACGTTAATCCCAGCGCAGAAGATCTGGTTGAAATCACCTTGCGGGTTTCTGAGTCGATTGCGAAAATGAAAATAGTTCCGCGTATTGCACTGCTTAGCTATTCCAACTTCGGTTCAGCCGAAGGTGAAGATGCCGAGAAAGTTGCCAAGGCCGTTGCTATTCTTCATCGCGAGCATCCTAACCTGATTGTAGACGGTGATGTGCAGGCCAACTTTGCACTCAATGGCGCAATGCTCAAGGAGAACTTCCCTTTCAGTCGACTGAAAGATCAAAAAGTGAATACGCTGATCTTCCCGAATTTGTCGGCCGGAAATATTGCTTACAAACTCTTGCAAGAGATTGCAGAGCTCGAGGTAACAGGTCCGGTGCTTTTGGGCATGCGCAAGAGCTATCACATTCTGCAAATGGGTTGCAGCGTACGCGAGATTCTGAACATGATTCGTATAGCGGTGGTGGATGCACAGATGAAATAAAATTGCATGACACTCTATAAGCCCGCCTTTGGCGGGCTTTTTTTATTCCTGTTTGCAAGAAAGTTGTATTCCCCGCATGTGGGATATAAGAGCATACCCCACATCTCATTCGCCAAGACTCATTGCTGAAAAGACCTTCGACGATACGCCGAGTGTCAAGAATAAATGTCGCTGCAGACTTCGGCAATAAACAGCAACCATCGTGATGTTAATCAAGAGTTTCGATTAACTGAAACTAGAGTTTCGCCAAAAAACATTTCGATAATTCTAAGCCTCAATGGAAGCGTTGAAGACTTCATGCTTTGCATTATCACTTGTTTTTCAAACAACTCAATTTACCTATTCATTTTTTAAAAAAAACATCATGAAAAAACAACTTTCAATTTCTTCATTTCGGGCGCAACGCAACCGATGGCTTCTTCGGTCGTTGGTGATTACGTGCCTTACTCTTTTTTCAACCCTCAGCAACTCTCAAAACCACGTTGATCTGAACGCAGCCATTGCCGATGGAAACAACACGCTATCGGATTTGGTGTATGGCCTTCAAACTACCGCTTACATCCGGGAAGGACAACTAGACATTGTTGGTGAAGGCAGCGCACAAGTCATCGACGTAAAAGCTGCCGATTTGGTTGGAATAAACCTCACTGATTCCTCTTTGGATGGTGTTTCAACCGTCATCATTCGCATTGAACAAGCACCCGATGTGTTTGCGAACTACGACACAAGCGAATTAACTGAATTGCAAAGCTTAGCATACGTGGTTGTTCTCTGCTCAGTAAACGCATCGGTATCTGAGGTTGCAGCGATACCGCTGAATGGGCTTCCAACCGGTGTTCAAAGCTACTTCGCTATTTCCATTCCCGAATAACACTAACCAGTACCAACCATGAAACACACATTACAAAATTTTGCGCGCCTCGTCGTGGTCTTCTCAGCGATGATGTTGGGATTTGTATATGCGAACGCACAAGTTCGCGTTCCCTTCACGCAACGCACGTCCGCCTTTTCGCCCACGCAAACTATCTATAGTATAAATGGCGATTTCACCATGATTGGCAACACCAACATGACGCTTCAGAATTACAGTACTACAGGCCTCAATAGCAATCAGATCATGATTAAAGTTGATACCGATGGCCTGGGAACAACGAACAATTCTTCTTCGTCTACCCTGTCCTTTTCTTCGGAAAATGGAGCAACGCCTAGTTGCAGCAACATTCTTTTTGCCGGGCTGTATTGGTCGGCACGAACGGATGGCAGCCCAACTGAATTGCAGAAACGCTCCATCAAATTTCGCGGTCCGGGACAAGCGGCATACACTTCTTACACCGCTACCTCTTCAAACATTCGTTACCCGGGCGACGACAATATGTATGCAGCCTTTGCTGAAGTTACCTCACAAGTTCAGGCTTGTGGCTTGGGTGAATATTGGGCTGCCGACATGGCTCTTACAACGGGCAACGGCGGATCGGCCGGCTACTACGGAGGCTGGGGCTTGGTGGTCGTTTATGAAAACGCACTCATGAAAAAGCGCGACGTCACCATCTTCGACGGTTATGCATACGTGATTGGAGGAACAGCTCAATGGGAGTTACCGGTATCCGGATTTAACTCTGCCTTAGCAGGCGCTGTAAATACTAAATTGGGTATGATTGCCGGTGAGGGTGATGTTACCATAACAGGCGATCAATTCGAAATACAAAAACTCAACTCGTCCAATTGGGAAGTACTTAGCCATGGAAGCAACGCCAGCACAAACTTCTTCAACAGCTCCATTTATACCGGCGGCAACGCTCGCAATCCCAATCTGTTGAACAATACGGGAATGGACGTGAGCATGTTCACCATTCCCAACCCGTCCAACTCGGTTATTGCCAATGGGCAAACGAGTACGAAGTTTAGATACAGCTCAACTCAGGACACATATATTATCTACTCCATTTGCATGGCGGTTGATGCATACGAACCTGAAATCGAAGGCTTCCTTTCTACCCTATCGGTAAATGGCATACCTACTTCATCAACCGACCTTACCGTATTACCGGGTGACCAAATACAATACAAGGTTGAAATTCGTAACAAAGGAAATGAGCCAGTTAATAACACGCGTATTGAAATTCCTCTCCCCTACGCAGCAGTTGGTTATCTGGGAAGTTCGACTTCAGTTTACCCTCCCGCCTCTTCTTCAAGCACTCCTTATGTAGATCTTAGCTTGGGAGCAAATGGCACACTGGTTTGGGACTTTGGAACGCTGCCTGTGCCGGCGAACCCCAACCAAGTATTGGGTGAAATTTCCTTTACGGTAGCAGTGAGTGAAGATTGTGAGCTATACCGCAATTTCAACTGCTCAGCGCCCAGTGTTGATATCGACGGAATAATTACCGGTGTTGGCGCAAATACCGGCATTATCGTAGATGACCAACCATTTTATGTAGGTTACTCCGAGGCAGATGGCTGCTCAACCGTGCCTATTACAGGTCCGTTTGAGATTGAAATTAACTCTGCCGATTGGGTGACTGATAATTGCCCCGCCGGCGATGATGTCCGCGATTTTTCATATTGCAACCGAACAACTCCGATTAGCATCACAGAAGTGCTTGGTTTTTATCCTGACGGAACCCGATTCTTCAATGTTGCCGGAACAGTAGAATATACCATATCGAATCCATTCCCGAATTCAACAGGCTCTACTGCATACGTTGCTGTGCTGCCAGATGGTGGATGTAACCTTACGTTTACGATAGAGGTTACAAGCATCAATTCCGTTCCTACTGTTTCCGGTTCGCCCATAGAATATTGTCAGTATGCTAGCGCTATTGCATTAACAGCTACACCAAGCCAACCATCCTACAGTTTGTTCTACTATGCTCCTGGAAGCAGCATAGCACAACCTTCTATAACGCCATCAACCACAAATGTGGGTAGTTTCATTTATCAGGTAGCGGAAGGACCATCAGCCACATGTATAAGCTCTCAGAAAGCCAATATTCCTGTTGAAATTCTTTCGTTACCAATGCTTACAGCTGAAGCCGAGCAAATAATTTGTTTCGGTGGCTTAGGCAGTGTAAATCTGATTGCAACAGGCGGTACTGGTGCCCTATTGTTTAGCAGCACCAACCCACCAACCAACAATTTGATTGCCGGTTCTTACACTTATGAAGTGTCGGACAGCAAGAACTGCAGCGCCTCAGCTTCTGCAATAATTGACGAAGCTCCTTCGCAACCGCAGCAGCCCTCGCTTGAATGCTATCAAGAAGCATCTTGGAATGTAGCCGCATGCCGGTGGGAAGTAACAGGTGAGCAACCTGTGCAACCTAGCATTGAATGCTGGGAGACCGCAACATTCAACCACACAACGTGTGCGTGGGAAGTGAGAGGCGAACAAGATCCACAGCCAAGCATTGAATGTTGGGAAACTGCAACCTTCAACCATACAACGTGCGCGTGGGAAGTAACAGGCGAACAAGATCCACAGCCAAGCATTGAATGTTGGGAAACTGCAACCTTCAACCATACAACATGCGCGTGGGAAGTGACAGGCGAGCAAGATCCGCAACCTGGCATCGAATGCTGGGAAACTGCAACATTCAACCACACAACATGCGCGTGGGAAGTGACAGGCGAACAAGATCCACAGCCAAGCATCGAATGTTGGGAAACTGCAACATTCAACCATACAACGTGTGCGTGGGAAGTAATAGGCGAACAAGATCCACAGCCAAGCATTGAATGTTGGGAAACGGCAACCTTCAACCACACAACATGCGCGTGGGAAGTGACAGGCGAACAAGATCCACAACCTAG
>JAIYBR010000141.1 GCA_027488435.1 Flavobacteriales bacterium | reverse complement strand
AGTCGCCAACCTCTCAGCCGGCAGCGCCCAGAGTAGCCAACGACGGAATATCTAAATCGGGTGCCATAATGCTACATGGCCATGTGCTCATGATACCTCCTCCGGCTATACTTTCTCATGCTATATCCAGGGAAAACATAGGGTTTGAAAAACAGAGCGTGAGCGACCCTGATCACCCGGAAAAGTGGACCGGCGAAATGAAGAAAGCTCTTAACCTGGGCGTTCTAGGTGCTGATTTATCTTACCTTATTAACCACAATCAGGTAGCGCTTATTCCGAGATACTTGGCGGCCATTCGTAAAATGACGGATAACCTTGGCATATCGCACGAGGTTGATCCGGAGCTTCTTCAACAAATAGAAGCTGGCTTGGAAAACCCTTCCAACATGCTTGGTCTGCAAGGCGTCTTTTTCAGGAATCTTGAGTCATATCTCATTAAGAATAATCGCGACGCGATAAGCACCTACATTCTCTTGGGTGGGTGGATAGAGGCTCTACATCAAATGTCAAATCCGGCCGACAGCATTGCCGGACACCCGCTCGATCGATTGTTGGCAGAGCAAACTCACTCAGCTCGTGGTGTGCGCTCGCTGCTCGATTCATTGCAATCGGAATCATTTGCGCCAATTGGTGCGTCCATGGTAGAGCTGTGCGATGCCCTTGAAGACCTTGAAAAGACATATGAATTCAAATCGCCCATCCACGATAAGCGTCTGGCGGTAACGTATGTGCGCAGCAAAGCGTCTGTTGCATGCTCTGAAAGCGAATTGCACGAATTGCATGAACTCATTCGAGAAACTCGTCAACTCATACTCGCACCATGAAGCAGCTTCTGACATTCTTTCTTGTGATTTTTTGGTTGGTGAGTGGCTGGTCGCAATGCGAAGAGTCTATACACGCGGCGGAAGTCTCTTTGGGAAAATCTTACATCGCCAATCCGCAGTTCAATTCGGGAATCCTATCTGCTGGCGACTCGCTGATCTTTGAATCGGTATGGCTCGCCAACAACACCTACCGCATTGCAACTTCTGCAGGTGAAACAGAACAAGTTGATATTCGGCTGTTCGACCAAAATGACAATTTAATTTTTTCAGGATCGGAGTTTAACTATCCCACCAAATGGGATTTTTTCATAGAAAACAGTATGACTGTGCGATGTGTAGTGCGGCCCATTCAATTGTCAGCACCTCCGTATTGCCTTACTGTTCTCACCGGATTTAAAAAATAACCTAACAAAGTGGAACATACACATGGCATGTTCGTAGAAAGCGCCCAATGAGTGCAGGAATATTAAGAGCCTTAATGCAATTGTTTGCCATTATCAGTGGCTCCGGCATGAAGTCGGGGCGCGAGATTGTGGCTTTGTTTCTGAGTCAGCAGCTCAACAAGGAAATGGTAAGCAATTACCTCAAACTCTATGAGGAGTTTGCCGAGAAATTTCACAACGTTAAAGATTCAGAGAAAAAAACGAGTATGGCTTCGGTGAAGGTGCTGCGCATTTGCAGCCAAATCAACGAAGAGTTGCAGCAGAAGGAGAAGTTCTTCGTTGTTGTGCGATTACTGGAATTTTTGCGGGAATACACCGAGCATGGTCAGCAAGAGCTGGCTTTTGTGGAAACCGTGTCGGAAGCATTTAATATTGATAAGGATCTTTACCGTCAGATTCAGGCTCATGTCGATTGCACTATTGAATCATTGCCCGATCATCAAGCCTATCTCATAGCATCTTCTGAAAGACCAACAGCTCTGCAGAAGACTCAGTTTTTATCGACAGAAAATCTCAAAGGTCAACTGTTGTTTTTGCGTCTGGAGGAAGAAAACATCTTCTTTGTTCGCTACTTCGGGCCTGATGCGCTTAATCTCAACAGCCAGCACATCACACCGTTGAGAACCTACGTGTTTGGTCAGGGCTCCAGCATACGCGGAAGTAAGATAAGCCCGGTATTCTACAGCGATGTATTGCACAGATACCTGCAAACAGGTAGCAAGCAACCCATAATATACAGAGCAGAAGACGTTTCATATTACTTCCCGGGAACAACGAGCCAGGCGCTGCATCAATTCAATCTCATGGAAGATAGCGGAACGCTCGTCGGAATCATGGGAGGCAGCGGAGCGGGAAAGAGCACATGCTTGAATGTTTTAAATGGGAATTACCTGCCTTCCTACGGCAATATCACCCTGAATGGAATTGACATTCACCGCGAGAAAGACAAGATTCAAGGAGTGCTTGGTTATGTTGCGCAAGACGATTTGCTCATTGAAGAACTCACTGTTTTTGAAAATTTGTATTACAACGCTCGCCTCTGCTTCTCCGGAAAATCGAAAGAGGAAGTGGCTCAATTAGTAGAGCGCACGCTTCATTCTGTGGGATTGCTGGAGTGTAAGGACTTGCGTGTTGGAAGTGTACTCGATAAGACCATCAGTGGTGGTCAGAGAAAACGACTCAATATAGCTCTTGAGCTTATTCGAGAGCCGGCTGTGCTTTTTATCGATGAGCCTACGAGTGGCTTATCAAGCAGAGACAGCGAAAACATAATGGACCTGCTGAAAGAACTTACTCTTCGGGGTAAGCTCATCTTCACTGTAATACATCAGCCTTCGAGCGATATTTTCAAAATGCTCGATAAGCTGTTCATTCTGGATCAAGGCGGATATCCGATTTATTATGGCAATCCGGTTGAAAGCATTATCTACTTCAAACGCTTGGCTAACCAGGTAAACCTTACGGAAAGCGAATGTCCGTATTGTGGTAATGTTAATCCAGAGCAAATCTTCAACATCATTGAAGCAAAGGTTGTCGATGAATACGGCAATGAAACAGAGCATCGAAAAGTTACTCCGGCCGAATGGAACAACTTCTTCAATGTGATGATAGGTAACCATCTTGGCAATCGCAATCTACCCAAGAATACGCCTCAGAGCGCCTCCAAACTACCCGGTTTAGTTGAGCAATTCAAGGTTCTCATGAAGCGTGATGTGTTGAGCAAATTGGCCAACCGCCAATACATGCTCATCAACTTTCTGGAGGCTCCACTGCTTGCCGCCGTGCTATCGCTTTTTATAAAATATTATCCCACCAGCACAGGCGGTTTGCAACCATATACTTTCCGTGAAAACCTCAACTTCCCACAATATCTGTTCATCTCTGTTGTGGTTGCGATTTTCCTGGGACTAACGGT
>JAIYBR010000041.1 GCA_027488435.1 Flavobacteriales bacterium | reverse complement strand
TCAGCACCAACACACGTGAGACAACTTCCGTCATCGCATGTAGCAGCCGCATTATAGTTGTCGGCCTGTGGATCTGTGCAACCCGGTTGGCCACCTCCAACGGTAAATAATTCACCTGCCGGATCATTTGCTATGCCTGAAACAGGGCCACTAGCTAAACCTTGAATTTCCCACTGAATTTCGCCATCAAAAAATCCGCCACCAACAGTGATGTTGTAGCAACCTATAGGCAAACAAACGTCTGCAGTTGCCTGGGTTCCTACGGTAAATGTTGACGTTGAAAGGACTTCGCCCGTTTCAATATCGGTAATAACCGCAGTAGCGCCATTCCAACCGTCACCAAATGTATCGATCATAACCAAAGTGGCGCATCCTCCATAACAACAGCTACCATCATCTGTAGTAGCATCAGCTGAGAAGTTACAAGCCGTCTGATCTGTGCAACCATCTGTATCCAAATCACAATTGATATTGAACTGGTAGTTTCCTGCACCTGCAGCGTATCCACCGACACGAATGAGGTATGTTGTGCCTCCCACCATGTTGAAGGTGGTTAACGACAAGGTACCAGTACCACCGTCGTCATCACCGGTCACGCACGTGAGAGCTCCGCAGGAACCTGTGTAAACGTGAATCTTCGTGTCGTAGTCAGAAGCGCCTTCGGTATCTACGGTGCACACTCCGCCAGCTGGCGCTGTGAACGAATACCATAGCTGGCCTGCTGTGCCGACTGTAGTTATGCACGTTGGTGCACCTGAAGTCGCATTATCGTTGGCAGCATCAACTGTGTTACCGAACACTGTCTCACCGCACGTAATGACCGATGGTGAATCACAGGTAAATTGAGCAGTTGCTAGGCTCCAACAGAGAGAGGCAGCAATCGTCAAAAACGAACCTAATCTCGTAAAAGTTTTCATCAAAAAAATCTGGTTTTGGTTAATACACACACTAAAAATCTGTAGCAACTAAGCCCTGTTGCCGAGGTTTTTTCGTTCTCCTTTAGAGCTTGGAACATCTGCTTTTAACGGCATAAACTCCTTTATTCTAGCTCAAAGCATTTAGAAAAGTGAGCGCAAGATAAAGTAACAAAGTTAGTAATTACCAAATAATGGCGAAAAAAAATCGACCAATTAGCCTGACTTAATAAGAACTATGCAGATAATTCTTATCTACCCCACATTTCCGCATGCCAACTGCGTGAAAAAGTCTTTTGAAATTCAGCGCGATACTCGCCAAGCGTCTTCACAGTGGTATCGATCACCTCTGTGTCTTCGTTAATTACAGTGGCCTTGCGCAGCGCCCAAAACTCATGGAGCGGTGATTCGCTGAGTTGATTATTCATGCGATAAAGAACAACCGTTCGCTGAAAAAAATCAAGATCGAGTAGAATCCCAAGTGCCTGAATACATTTTACCGATTTATCTATACCGCATCCACTGGCCCGCGACTCATCGGCAGCGATAACCAGAAAACGATCTAACGTAATCTCAAAAGCCGCATCCATGGCTGCACCGTGGGATGTCCAATCGGCGAGAAATGCTGAAACTTCCGCTTCGACAACCTCTATCTCCGACGAAGTGAGAAAACGCGATGCCTGGTATATCCAAACACGCGCATTATCGGGCATTTCATTAAAGTCTTTCATGTTTACAATTTTACTCCTGAATGATCGGCGATTCGTGAAGCCGGCCAGATAATCAACGCGGGAATCACAGATTGTAGCGCTCCCATTATTCTTCTGCTTAGCGTATAGGCACTTTGTGGAAACCCTGAAAACGCAGCTAAGACGTATATTAGCAATGCAACCGCTATGAGTATGCCGTATACCCAAGGCAAATAACGAATAATGTCATCCGGCACGGAAAGCGCCTTGAGCAAAAGTGTATTCAATAGTAAAAACCACAACAGAAAAAACCCGGTAACCGCCCACTTTAACATCGACAATTGCTTCGAATCGAAATAATATAACCATGAAATAGTGCGATGGTTGTGATAGTAGTCGAATGGTGCCGAAACTCTTGCCTTTTCAATCCACTCCATTTTCTCATTGGGAGAGAGTAAAAAGAAACCCGGCATTTTCGAACCTTCATCCAGTATGTAGTTGATACTGATTTTCAGTTTTTCCTGGTAAAAACCGGAAACTACAGCTAGCAAGACCAACATCAACAATGTGATCGCGCTTTTCATTCAACCGGAGTTTTAGATTTTATGGAGAATGGTGAAAACCTTTTCACCCAGAGCATCCACAAAAGAAAAACATAGGCATACACAACTATGGTGAAGGTGTAGTCATGATTAAAGGCAAGCCAGCTTTCGTTGATTTTCATGATAGCAGCAAGTCCAACAATTCTCAGAACGTTGAGGTAGAAAACGGATAGCGCACCAACAGGGATAAACCACGCCTTATGCTTAAGCGGACCGGGAAAAGCAACTACGAAAAAGATGAAAAGCACATATAAAACTACCCCGTCGCAAGGTGCTCCGATAGTAACACCCTTCGACCCCGCAATGCCAATATGCTCGCGGAATACAACATCTGCGGCCGAATAATCAGTTGTTGAATAACCCAATACTTGCAAGGTTACTTCAGCCCATCGCACAAGGGTGTCGATTACAATTTTATCGAAATTGGTTTGAGTGCGGAGATAAAACTCATAAATAACATTCCACGTCAAGTAAAGCGAAATGCTAAAGAACAGAAAGCGAAGAAATGGATTTTTTAGAATACGCGCAGCCATTAAGATTTCTTACGAGCCATATCATATGACTTCTTACCACCATATGCCAAACCTGCAGCAATAAGAATGCTCACTCCGCCATCAATTGGACAAGCAGGGCCGAATGGACCGCCGCAAGGAGGGCCTGAAGGAGGACCCGGTTGCGCTAAAAGAGCAGTTGACGTCAAGATAACTGCGAGAAATATGATGATACGAAATGCCTTTTGCATGAGCTCTATGATTTTAAGGAAAACAAAAGTAATCAAATCCGTCTAATTAGAAAGGGGATGGCTATAATGGATTGTTTTAATGCGTTGGAGCAGTCGAACGAGTATATTTGCCACTGACCAGACCTCAAAGCCAACTTATGTCGACCACGACTCCTGCTCCTCAAAAAACCAATTTTCTAGATGCTGATGATTTAAGACCAATCATCAAATTTATCAATAAGAATTGGTATTTGATGATCCTATTTTCAGGGATAGGTTGGTTGTTTGCCATGTTTTATACGCACAGGCTGCCAAACATATACGCTGCAAAAACAGAGATTCTCTTAAAATCTTCCGAGACATACGACTATCAAACACAGATCTTTAAGGACATCGGTTATTATTCGCTCATTCAAGACATTACGAATCAAAAAAGGATTCTCAGCTCATATGACCTCATTGGAAAGGTTATGCAGCGAATTGATTTTACCCATAGTTATTTTCTTGTGGGGCGCGTCAAAACAGAGCAGGTAGATCGATTCGCTTATTTCGATGTGAAGTGTGATTGGCGAATGCTCGACAAGCGCCTCTATGGAAAACCGTTCAATCTGAAAATTCTGGATTTAAATAAGTATTCCATCAGCTATGTATTGAATGGGAACAAGCTTACGCATGAATATGAATTCGGAAAGCTCCACGAGGATGTAAACTTCACGATTCAAATCGACTTATTGCCACGTGTAGATGAAGTTAGTCTTAAGAGTATCCAAGAGCAGAACTTCCAATTCACGGTTCAGCACCCCGATGTGCTCATTGACAAGTTGCGTAAGGGGCTAGCCATCGAAAACCAGGAGTTTACTAGCATTCTCACACTTACCATGAAAGACATGCTGGAGAGCCGAGCAAAAACATTCCTCGACACATTAGCACAAGTCTACATCGAGTACACGCTAAAGAATCAGTTGCTGGTAAACCAGAATACAGAAGAATACATCGACAAACAGCTCGATGGCATCATGCTCATCATGGATTCATTGGAGCGCGTAATCGAAGGATTCAAGGCGACCAAAGACATCCTAGACCTTGAAATGGAGCAGAAAAATGCATTCAAAACTCTAGAGGCAACGGAAGAAGAAGAACGCGTGTTGGTATTACGCCAGAACGCACTGACCAATATCGAGGAGTTTCTTTCGAAGGAGAAGGATTTGTCGATTATTCCACCTCTCAATCTGCTGCAGGATGAAGACCAGACACTGAGCAAATTGGTGATGGATCTCTTTAACCTGAGTCAACGTAAAACGGAGTTGCTGGTCGATATGAAACAGACAGACCGACGTGTTCAAAAGGTAGACTCAGTCGTGAAGACGATTCGTAACAGCATTTTCAGATACACTACAGACAACAAGCGTCAAATACAAATGCGCATTGCGGACGTAAGAGCTCAACACCAGCTAGCCGAAATGGAACTCCGCGATATACCAAGGTCGCAGCGTGATCTTTTAAGTATCGAACGCAAACTCACGGTAAATGAAGGTCAGTATACATTTTTACTTCAGAAAAAGGCAAATACCGTCATAGCACGTGCAGGTATAATTCCTCAAACAAGTGTAATCGAGGCAGCCCGTTCTTTGGGAGTTGTCGGACCCGAGAAATCAGGTACAATCTGGACGTTCATTGGCGTAGGATTTTTCATAGCTCTTATCATCGGATTCGTGAGAGCATTGTTCTTCGAGCGAATTGAAAACACTCGCGAGCTCAAAGCATACACGCGCATGCCTCTGCTCGGTGGCATACCCAACTATCAGGATGTGGATCTCGATCCGATTGTCATCACCAGCAATCCTCGTTCGAATGTGAGTGAGGCTTTTCGCTCTGTGCGAACCAATCTTCAATACATCCTGCCTGATGAAGGCCCGAAGATTATCCTCGTTACATCTCTACATCCGGGAGAAGGAAAAACGTTTGTTTCTGTCAACCTTGCTTCCGTTTTAGCGAAAGCATCCAAACGAGTTCTTATTCTGGACTTCGACATGCACAAACCGAAAGTGCACAAGTCACTGAGAATAGAAAACGTCAGTGGTATCTCTTCGTTTCTCATTGGAAAGACCGATTACCGTCAAAGCATTACCCCTACAAGTGTTGAAAATCTGGACGCCATTTCAGCCGGTCCGGTTCCGCCCAACGCCTCTGAACTTGTATTGAATGCGCGCGTTGATCAACTCTTCAAAGAGGTACTGACCCAGTACGATTTCGTGATTGTCGATACACCCCCTCTCCTTCTCATCAGCGACTCTCTTGTCTTGTTGAATAAAGTTGACCTTGGAATTTTCGTACTGAATACTGAAAAGGCAACCAAAGCAGGATTAAAGCATTTGGAAGATGTTCTGTTGATGAACAACCTGAAGAAGAATGCGCTTATGCTCAATAACATCAAACAGAAGCGCTGGAAGTACTACTACGGTAAATACGCCTATCGATATGGCTATGGTTATGGTTATGGCTATGGCTATGGTAACACCTATGGAGGTTACATGTATGGCAACAATTACTACACCGATGATTCTTCCAACAAATCGAAGAGAAGAAAGAAATAATTGAACTTAAACCTTCTTAAGAATCTGCTCCATGGTTTCGCTCATCATCACAACTTATAACTATGCGCAGTACGTGGAACGAGCCATTCGAAGCGCACTCGACCAGAGTCTACCCGTCAATCAGTTTGAAATAATTGTGGTCAATGATTCTTCAACAGATGGAACAGCGACCATCTTGGAAAACTATGCGAACGATGTCCGTGTTTTCAATCTTCAAGAAAACCTTGGATTGGCCGGTGCGCGCAACTTCGGAATAAAAAAGGCCAAGGGGCAATTCATCTTTTTTCTTGACGCTGACGATTATCTGCACAAGGAAACATTGAGAGTTCAGAAGTTGTTTCTGGAAGAAAACAATAACCTGGACGCGGTTTCGGTAGATTATTACCTTGTAGATGAAAGGGGGAAGCATATCGAGCATGTGAATGCAAACGAAAAACCTATCGCCTGCGGCATCATGTTCCGGAAGGACTTTCTATTTAACATTGGTTTATATGATGAAGGTTTTCGAGCTCGTGAAGAAGAAGATTTGCGCATTCGATGGAATGAAAAGTATAATATCTACAACATCATCCTGCCGCTCTATCGCTATCGCATGCACGACAGCAACCTCACGAAGAACTCCTCTGAAATGAACAAGCATCAGGAAATGCTAAAAATGAAACATGGCCGATGAATCGATTTATTGAAGGAGAAACTATCTATTTGCGTGCGATTGAAATTACCGACGCTAGTGAGCGATACTTATCATGGTTGAATGATGAAGAAGTTACAAAGGGCCTGGCTTCGGGTGTTTTTCCAAGCACACTTGAGGACCTGAAAAAGTACATTCATTCGACAACGTCTACCCGGAATACAGTCATGTTTGCCGTGTGTGACAAACAAAATGATTTGCATATTGGAAATATCAAACTTGATAATTTCGATTGGGTAAATCGAACATGTGAGTTGGGATTATTGCTGGGCGACAGATCCTACTGGGGAAAGGGAGTTGGAACACAAGTGGTCGAGACTACTCTTCGCTATGCCTTTCAGCAACTCAATATCCGCAAAGTACTTTTAGCGGTGTATGCGAATAATCCGGCAGCCATTCGACTCTACGAAAAAATAGGATTTCAGAAAGAAGGCTGTTTGCGTGAGCAAATTTTTTACAAGGGTGAATACATAGATAAATACTTCATGGGTATTTTCAGTAATCAGTTCGCATGAATATTTGCATCATACAAGCCCGAATGGGCTCAACACGTTTGCCAGGTAAAGTGCTGCGATCCGTCTTTGGAAAACCCATTCTACAGCATGTGATAGATCGTCTTGCGCCTTCTCAAAAGATTCAAACCCTTGTTGTTGCAACGACCAACAACACAGAAGATGATGCCATTGAGAATTTCTGTAAGCAGAAAGATATAGCCTGCTATCGTGGCAGCGATTGGGATGTACTGGACCGTTTTGTAAAAGCAGCTGAAAAATGTGGCGCACAACCCGGCGATTCTGTTATACGTATTTGCTGCGACAACCCAATTCATTCGTGGAAAGTGGTCGATTTTGTTGTCGGTCAGTTTCAACGATATAAGGTGGATTATTTTTCCAACAGCAATCACGAACCAGCGTATCTGGAAGATGGCTTCGATGTAGAAGTAGTTAGCTATGATGCATTGCAGCTGGCCGCTCTCGATGCATCACTGTTAAGCGAGCGCGAACACGTGATGCCATATGTAAAAAACTCCAAGCGATTTAAATTAGGCTGGCGTAAAGCAAATGACGATTATCATTATAAATTATCGGTTGATACCGAAAATGATCTTCGACTGGCAGAACAAATTTTTCAGGAACTCCAGGATGATCCTGACTTTGGCATTGATGAAGTAGTGGAATTGATGAATCGAAAACCCGAACTTCTTTTGATAAATCAAGAGAGTGAAATCAATTCGGGTTATAAGAAATCGATTCGAGAAGACCGAACAGTTAAATAAACGAATTTGTCATGAGCGAAAAATCCTTGAAACAAATTTCCAACTTTGCGCTGAGCGATGAATACAGAGGTACTATACATGACCTGATTCCCGGAGGAGCTCACACATACTCGAAAGGCGATGATCAGTTTCCGGTTTTATCGCCCGCAGCCATTACGCACGGAAAGGGTTGCAGAGTATGGGATCTCGATGGCAACGAATACATCGAATGTTTGGGAGGTCTCGCATCAATCAGTTTAGGACACGCCTATGAACCCGTTGTTGAGCGCGTCATTCAAGAGCTACGCAAGGGCAATAATTTCAGCCGCCCTTCGACTATCGAGCGACAGGTTGCCGAGCGCTTTTTAGCAAACGTGAAGGGTCATGAAATGATCAAGTTTGCAAAAAACGGATCGGTAGTTACGACGGCAGCTGTAAAACTTGCGAGAGCATTTACCGGACGAAAATTAGTTGCGCGTCCTATCGACCATCCATTCTACT